>JADFOM010000058.1 GCA_022562835.1 Acidobacteriota bacterium
GTGCGGATGCGCTTGTGCCATAGCTCAGCGAGGGCCTCCGCCATCTCGACACCGATGCCGTGAAGAAACAGATAATCCTGGTACCTATCATCCGCAAAGAGCTTGGCAGTCTCCTCCGATACACGGGCGCCCATAGTGACGATGTGGAACGCCGCGTAGTCGATCTGGTCAGACGAAATCGACCGGAAGAAGTCGGCGATGCACAGATATGGCTCGACGGATTGGCGCGGGTAGGAGAATCGTGCGATCTCCTCACCACGATCGATGTCGGACCAGATGACGAGATCGTTGCCGTCGGAATTTGCCGGGTAATAGCCGTAGACGACCTGTGGGACGAGTATGTCAGCGGCTCGTGCCGCTGCGAGTTGCTCGCGCAGCATTGGACGTAGACGGTCCTTGAAGGTCCCATCGTTCTCGCCCTTTTCCGGGCGAAACTGCCATTGGTTGCGGAAGATCGCTGTCTCGTTGATGTAGGCAGCGATTTCGTCGAGCGAGATGCCCTTGATGATCTCAGAACCGAGGAAAGGTGGTTTGAAGATCGGATTGTCGAGCGCGACGTCGGGCGACCGCTCGGGAATCGGCTCTGTCGGCTCGGGTTTAGCGCGCCTGGTCTTTAGATCGCGGCCCGTTGGCACTGTGCCGTACTCGGGGTCGTCGTCGCCGCGACGGATTTCGCCGAGGCGCTCCATGACGTTGAGGCCCTCGAAGGCGTCCTTGCCGTAGAACAGACGTCCGTTGTAGACCTCGCGGAGGTCGCGCTCGACATAGCTGCGTGTCAATGCGGCGCCGCCCAACAACACGGGTATGTCCTGGAGGTTGCGTTCATTGAGCTCCTCGAGGTTGTCGCGCATGATGATCGTCGACTTCACCAAAAGCCCGCTCATCCCGATCGCGTCGGCGGACACCTCGGCTGCCTTGTCGATCATCTCGTTGATGGAGATCTTGATCCCCAGGTTGTGGGTTTCATACCCGTTGTTGGTCAAGATGATGTCCACGAGGTTCTTGCCGATGTCGTGAACATCACCCTTGACCGTCGCCAGCACGATCTTGCCCTTCGACGTCGAGCTGTCGAGTCGGTCCATGAGCGGCTCGAGGTGCGCCACGGCCATCTTCATCGTCTCGGCCGACTGAAGTACGAACGGAAGTTGCATCTCGCCTGACGCGAACAGCTCGCCGACGACTTTCATGCCCGCGAGGAGAATGTCGTTGATGATGACGAGCGGGCCGGTGCCTTCGCCAAGGGCCTCGTCGAGTTCTTCGATGAGCCCGGTTCGATCTCCGTCGATGATCCGCTGTGAGAGACGCTTGTCGACGGGCCAGCCGCTGCGGTCCTCGACCACCTTCTTGACGGTGTCGACGTCCTCGAACAGTTCCAACAGTTTGGTGAGCGGGTCATAGTCGGGGTCGCTGTTGTCGCCGCCTTCGGTGCCACGACGATCCCAGATCAGATCGAGGCACACGTTGCGCTGATCCTCGTCGATCCGGTTGAGTGGCACGATCTTTCCTGCGTGAACGATTGCGCTGTCGAGCCCGGCTTCGACACATTCGTGGAGGAAGACGCTGTTTATTGCGTGTCGTGCTGCAGGTTTGAGGCCGAATGAGACATTGGACAGGCCGAGGGTTGTATACACCCCAGGGAGTTCTTCCTTGATGCGTGTGATGGCTTCGATGGTTGCGATGGCGTCGCGTCGCAGATCGGGGTCGCCGGTGGTGAGCGGGAAGGTCAAGGCATCGAAGATCAGATCCGATGACGACAGGCCGTATTCGTCGACCGCGAGGTCGTGGATTCGGTGCGCTACCCGCAGCTTCCACTCGACGTCACGGGCCTGGCCCTCTTCGTCGATCACTAGACAGATAACCGCGCATCCGAACGTCTTTGCCAGCGAGAGCACGCGATCGATTCTGGTGCCCTTCTCGAACCCGTCTTCGAGGTTGGCACTGTTGAGAACTGAGCGTCCACCGATGTGGTGCAGCCCTGCTTCGAGCACGTTCGGTTCGGTTGAATCGAGCACGAGTGGAGCGGCGACCTGAGTCGCGAAGCGGCTGGTCAGCTCTGCCATGTCGATCTCTCCGTCACGACCGACGTAATCTGCACAGACGTCGAGGATGTGTGCGCCTTCCTTGACCTGTTCGTTGGCCACCGAAAGACAGGTGTCCCAGTCGCCCTCGAGCATGGCCTCGCGAAACTTCTTCGATCCGTTCGCGTTGGTGCGCTCGCCGATCATCAAGAACGAAGTGTCCTGTTTAAACGGGACGAGGCTGTAGATCGACGTTGCTCCGGGTTCAGGTTTCGGATCACGTTTCGCGGGCACCAGGTCGGCGCAGCGCTCCACGACAGCGGCGAGGTGGTCGACCGTCGTACCGCAACAGCCGCCGATGATGGTGACGCCGAGGTTGGTGACGAAGCGTTCGAGATGATCGGCGAGTCCGTCGGGTGTGAGGTCGTAGTGCATCTTGCCGTCCACAACCGAGGGAAGCCCGGCGTTCGGGATGCAGCTGATCGGCAGCGTTGACTGATGTGACAGCACCCGCAGGTGCTCGCCCATCTCCTGGGGCCCGGTTGCGCAGTTGAGTCCGAGCGCGGCGGGTCCGAGAGGTTCGATGGCGGCGATTGCTGCGCCGATCTCGGTACCGGGCAACATACGGCCTGTCATCTCGATCGTGACCTGCGTCTGGATCGGCACCTCGCGACCGGCTTTTGCCATAGCGGCTCGACACCCGTTCATGGCGGCCTTGATACCGAGCAGATCGAACATCGTCTCGACCAACAGCAGGTCGACGCCACCTTCGAGTAAGGCCGTGGCCTGCTGTTCGTATGCGTCGCGCAGCTCCGCGTACGTGATCTGCCCGAGCGACGCGAACTTGGTACCCGGACCGATCGAGCCCGCAACCCAGCGGGGGCGGTCCGGTGTCGCATGGTCATCGGCGACCGATCGGGCCAGCTGCGCGGCCGCGAGATTGATCTCGGTGACCCGTTCGGGGATGTCGTATTCACCCAATGGGATGCTGAATGCTCCGAAGGTGGCCGTTTCGATGATGTCGCAGCCAATCGACAAGAAGTCGTCGTGCATCGCCCTGATGATGTCGGGACGGGTGACGGCGAGGATCTCGTTGCAGCCTTCCATGTGGTCCCCACCAAATTCATCGGGGCCAAGTTCGAGGGCTTGGACATAGGTACCGAAGGCACCGTCGTAAATTACGACGCGCTCGGAAATTGCATCGAGGTATAACTGTGCGCGACTCATCTGATTCTCCGGGGCTCACTCGTGAGTGTGCTCGGGCCGTGCGATCGTGCAGTCGCCGTGCCAGGTGTGAGCCCCGACCCTTCAGGGTCGAGGCCGAAGCTCCAGCCTACCAGCCGTCTTATCTCGCTGTCTCGCAGAATATTGGGTAGGCCCGATCCGGCCCCGCAATCCCCGGGCGGTCAAATGCACTCGATGTTTCGCCGAAGGCGAAACTCGTCGGAACCCGCAGGGTTCCCGCGTATGAGCGACACGAAGTGTCGTGAACTAGCAGCGAGTACTAGCGAAGCTTGCTTAGAAGACGGAGCATCTCGAAGTAGAGCCAGATAAGTGTCACCAGAAGGCCAAGCGCTGCGCTCCACTCGATCGGTTTTGGAGCGCTCTGTTGTTCGGCGCGTTCGATGAAATCGAAGTCGACGAGCAGGTTGAACGAAGCGAGGGCGATGATGGCAAGGCTGAGGAGAATCCCGACCGGTCCCGATTCGTGCAGGTATGGCACCTCGAAGTTGGTGCCGAACAGATTCATTATCACCTGGAACAGGTAAACGAGCATCAACCCGCCGGTGGCGATCATGACTCCCTTGCGGATCTTGGGGGTGATTCGGAACGCTCTGCTTAGGTGCAGGGCAAGCATCGACACGAACACGCCGATGGTGGCGAGCACCGCCTGCAACACGATCCCGTCGTACTGGATCTCGTAGACATGAGAGATCGCACCGACGATTAGCCCCTGAACGACGGCGTAGGCGGGGGCTAGAAACTTGGCGAGGTGAGGCATCTTGTACGACGCGAACACCAACGCGACACCACCGAGTACGGCCAACAAAATCCAACCCGGGAAGTCCACAGGCTCGAACTCAACGGGTGCCTCGACGGTGTTCCAGCCGACGACTCCCGCGGCGAGCACGATCGTGATCAGCAGGAGCGACTTGGTGATGACACCCTCGATCGTCAGTTGCCCACCGGTGTCGAGGGGTCCGGCGGGAACGACGGACCCCTCAGGAGGTGATGGCAGCGTCGACGTTGCCATCTGTGCGTTGAGGTGCTTGTCCTGAAGGATCGGGTTTGAGCTCACCGATCCAGTATCGCAGCTGCTCTCATGAACTTGCTGCAATGGAAGGTTGTGAATGACCGTTACTGCGGGAGATTGCAGAAGAATTGCGGAGGTCCGTCTGATTCGGAAGTCCGCGGCGGCGGCGCATAGCATGACCGACCTTGAGGCGCGCCCTGCTAATCCTTACAACTGCGGTGATTGGACTCATCGCTCTCAGCGCGCCCGCCCACGCACAGGCTGAGACCGTAGGTGGCACGATTCAGGTCGCCGAAGGCGCGGAGCGCACACCGATCGCCGGGGTCGTGATCGACATCAGCCTCGATGGCGAAGACATCGGCACGGGTACGTCCGATGACACCGGCATCTGGGCGGTGGATGTGCCTGGCCCCGGCACTTATCAAGCTGAGCTTGATGTCGAGTCGCTTCCCGACGGGGTTGCACCGACCGATCCGGATAGCACTTTGCTCGACTCAGTCATCGTGCGTGCCGGACAGAACAAAGTCATTGCCTTTCGGCTAGGGGAGGGCAGTGTTGCAGCGGCCAACCGCTATAAGCAGCTCGGGAACCTGTTCATCCTCGGACTCAAGCTCGGAGCGATCATTGCACTCTCCGCCGTCGGTCTCTCGTTGATCTACGGCGTGACCGGACTGATCAACTTTGCACACGGTGAACTCCTTACGTTCGGTGCGCTGATGCTCTATTTCTTTCATGTCTCCGGTGGCGGTCCGGGCTGGCCGTTGTTGCTGGCAGCCATACCAGCGGTGATCCTAGGTGGACTCTTCGGTGGTGCCCAGGACCGGCTGCTTTGGCGGCCGCTGCGAAAGCGCCGTATCGGCAACATCGCGATGATGGTCGTGTCCATCGGACTTGCCCTGGCGCTTCGAAACTTTTTCCTGATCATCTTCGATGGCCAGCCGAGGTCCCTTCGCGACTTCGCGATACAAGACACCGTCGACATCTTGGGTATACCCGTGGTGCCAAAGACGTTGGTGATCATCGGAGCATCGCTGGTGATCCTCACCTGTGTTGGTCTGTTTCTTCAAAAAACCAAGACTGGCATTGCGGTACGTGCAATCGCTGACAACAAGGACCTCGCCGAGTCTTCCGGTATCGACGTGCAAAGCGTCATTCTGTCCACCTGGATTCTCGGCGCTGGTCTTGCCGCTCTCAGCGGCGTCTTCTTCGGTGTCTCCGAATCCGTGCAGTACAACATGGGGTTCCGCCTATTGCTGTTGACGTTCGCGGCGACCGTGCTCGGCGGACTCGGTACCGCGTACGGAGCGATGCTCGGCGGGTTCGTGATCGGCATCGCCATCGAGATGAGCACGTACTGGATCGATACCGAGCTCAAGAATGCGCTCGCGCTAGGGCTCCTGATAGTGATGTTGTTGTTTCGTCCCCAGGGACTACTCGGCCGAAAGGAGCGTCTGGGCTAATGGATTGGACCGAGATCCTCATCGATGCCGCGACCGCCTCGATTGGCCCGGTCGCGGCGGCGTACGCGCTAGCTGCAATCGGACTTAATCTTCAGTTCGGCTATTCAGGTCTGCTGAACTTCGGACAGGCCGGTTTCATGCTCGTCGGCGGCTATGGCGCAGCGATCACCGTCGAACATGGAGGCTCGTTCTGGCTCGGCATCCTTGTCGGCATCGCAGCGTCGGTGGTGTTGGGTCTCATACTCGGAGGCCCGACGCTGCGACTACGCGCCGACTACCTTGCGATCGTTACGATCTCAGCGGCCGAGATTCTTCGCCTGATCGTGCGATCGGGTTGGGCAGAGCCACTGACAAACGGTGTGTTCGGGATCCAGGGCTTTGCCAATCCATTCTTTGACCTCAACCCATTGGCCACGGCCGGGCGGTACGGCTGGGGTGATTTCACATTCCAGGGACGTCAACTCTGGGTGATGATCGTGGGCTGGTCGCTGGTCGGTCTTGCCACATTGTTGCTGTGGAAGCTCATCGCCTCGCCGTGGGGCAGGGCGATCCGAGCCATTCGCGAGGATGAGGATGCGGCGCGCGCCCTTGGTAAGAACGTGTTTGGCTACAAGCTCCAGTCGCTGATACTCGGCGGTGCGCTCGGTGGGGCAGCCGGAATGCTCCTAGCGGTGGAGCAACAAAACATCGTGTCTGACAGCTTCTTGCCGCAGCTCACATTCTTCTTGTATGTCATCGTGATCCTCGGCGGCGCAGGCACGATCCTCGGTCCAATCTTTGGCGCGATCGTGTTCCGGTTTCTGTTTCAGTTCTTCGACGGGTTCATGGCTCAATCACAGGCAGAAGGTTGGTATGGCGACCTGCTCGACGCGACCGATGCGCAGCAGATCAAGCTCGTGCTGGTCGGCGCTGGACTGATGGCGCTCATGGTTTTCCGGCCTCAGGGTGCGTTCGGAAATCGGGAGGAACTTCTTATCGATGACAACTAACACGATCGCGGCCGAACCAGGCGTCGCGAAACCTGACCCAATTCTTGTTGTCGATGGCCTGCAGCGAACCTTTGGCGGACTGCATGCAGTCGACGTCGACCACCTCGAGATCCAGCGCAACACGATCACCTCGCTGATCGGTCCAAATGGTGCCGGCAAGACCACATTGTTCAACCTCCTAACCGGTTTTGATGAGGTCGATGCAGGGACGTTCTCGCTGAACGGGGAAAGTTTGGTCGGTGTACCGTCGTATCGAGTGGCGAGGCGCGGAATGGTGCGCACCTTCCAGTTGACGAAATCGCTCGGACGGTTGACCGTGCTCGAAAACATGATGTTTGGTGCGCCCGACAATCCCGGTGAATCGCTCAGCGGCGCCATGTTCCGGCGTTGGCGCAGCGCAGAGGCCGACATCGAGGCTCGTTCGCGAGAGCTGCTCGAGCGCTTCGGAATGGATCACATGTCGAGCGAATACGCCGGCTCGCTCTCGGGCGGGCAGCGCAAGCTCCTGGAGATGGCGCGTTCGCTCATGGTCGAGCCCGACATTGTGATGCTCGACGAGCCCATGGCCGGGGTCAATCCCGTCCTAACGCAATCGTTGCTCGAACACATCAAGGCGCTGCGCGACGACGGGCGCACGGTCGTGTTCGTCGAACACGACATGGATGTTGTGCAAGAGATCAGCGACTGGGTGATCGTGCTCGCCGAGGGGCAAGTAATCGCCGAAGGTCGACCCGAACAGATCGCGTCCAATCCCATCGTTATCGACGCCTACCTCGGGACCCAGTCCAATGGGTGAGCTGTTAGAAACCAACGACCTGACAGCTGGGTACCTTCCGGGAATCGACATTATCCACGACGTCGACATAACCGTTGCCGACGGTGAGCTGGTCGGTATCATCGGCCCGAACGGAGCGGGCAAGTCCACCTTGCTCAAGGCCCTTTTCGGGCTGGTCGACCTGCGGTCGGGATCGGTGACGTTGGGCGGCGAGAACATCGCCGGTCGCGCAGCGCACGAGTTGGTAGCGAGAGGTGTTGGGTATGTACCCCAGCGCGACAATGTATTTCCCTCGCTCACCGTCGAGGAGAACCTGCGCATGGGCCTCTACCTCGATGCCAAACGTTGGAGCGAACGCTCCGACGCTGTGACAGAAATGTTCCCTCGTTTGGCCGAACGTATGAAACAGCGGGCCGGGTTCTTCTCTGGCGGCGAGCGCCAGATGCTGGCTATGGGCCGCGCCCTAATGATGGACCCCGGAGTGCTGCTGCTCGACGAACCGTCGGCGGGCCTAGCGCCGTTGATTCAGGATTTTGTGTTCGAGCAGGTGCGCAGTATCTGTGATCACGGTGTATCGATCGTCATGGTCGAACAGAATGCTCGTCGCTGCCTACAGATCTGTGACCGCGCCTACGTGCTCGATCAGGGCCGCAACGCCTACACGGGCAGCGGCGCCGACCTCCTAGTTGACCCGAAGGTGATCGAGCTCTATCTCGGCACTCTCGGTCGTTCGCAATAGCGAACGACCTCGCTGGTCTTTGCTGCGAGTTCGCGACGCCTTCGGCTTCGCTCATGCGCAGAACGCAAGCGCTGACCGTCCGGGGCGGCAAAGCCACACCCGGACTACCTGAAACTGCGAGTTCGGGGGAACCCTTCGGGTTCCTTCGAGTTGCTCGCTGATGCTCACAACATCGCGGGCGCCTTCGGCTCAAAACGCAGAAGGGCCGGAGCGAAAGTTGTTCGCTCCGGCCCTTCTTCAGCTAGGTCTGATTATTCGATCACGACCTGGCTGTCGGTCACGGCTTCAGCTGTGTCGTAGTGGAACACGTCGTAGGTGCCTACGGCGGGTTCGCCGACCTCGGTGAACTCGAGCGGGCCTGAAGCGCCGTCATAGTCGATGTCGGTGCCTTCATTGACCAGCGCCATACACGCGCTGAACGTCGTGCATGTCTCCCCACCGGATGTTACGCCGTTCATTTCTTCGACGAAGACGGCGGGATCGGAACTACCGGCGACTGCGGCGGCCAAGCCGATGACGATCGTGCAGTCGTAGAACTGCGCCGAGAAGATGGTCGGCACGTCAGGGCCAACGAATTCCGCGTATCGCTCTGGGAACGTCGCCTCACCGTTTTCGGGCGAAGCCGATGGAGCGGTTCCGCGGATGCCGTCGAGGACGGAACTATCGTTGGGGTCGACGTCGTCGGCACTAATGGTGTCCTTGAACCCGTCGGCGACGAACACGGACAGGTCGGCAGGACCGACACCCGATTCGATCATCGACTGGAGCAGCTGGGCGCCCTCGGCGAAGGTGATGATGGCAACGGCGTCGGCACCGGAATCGACGACCTGGCTGACCTCGGCGTCAAAAGACGTTGCTTCGGGGTCATACGCAACGCTCGCAGCGATGGTTCCGCCGTTGTCCTCAATGCCTTGGGTCAACACATCGTTGAAGCCCGAACCGTAGTCATCGTTGCGGTAGACGACCGCAATGTTGGTGGCGCCGCTTTCCGCAATGACGTCTGCCAGGGCAGGTCCCTGAAGGATGTCCGATGGGGCGGTGCGAAAGAAGAATCCGTTGTCTTCGGCTTCGGAAAGCACCGCGGCGGTTGACGAACCGGTGCACTGAACGATGTTCGAGCCGCTCACCTTGTCGATGATCGAGCCGCTCACACCCGACGCTGCAGCGCCGAGTATGGCATCGACGTCATCGGTGATTAGCTGATCGACGTTGGCCGACGCTGTATCTGGGTTAGTGCCGCTGTCAGCGGGTGTGAGCACTATTGTGGCGCCAGCCGCTTCCATGTCAGCGATTGCCAATTCAATACCGCCGACGAGAGAGTCGACGATTGCAGCAAGGTCGCCGGTCTGGGGCAGGATGTAGCCGAGGTTGAGCACAACTTCGCTCGCGTCGCCCATTGCCTCGTCGCCGTCGTCGCCGTCATCGCCGTCGGCGTCTGCGGCGTCTGCGGTTGTTGATGTTTCGTCGGAGCCGCCGTCGCCGTCGTCGTCATCGCCACATGCCGCGGCGATGAGTCCGAACGCGGCCAGTAAAGCCAACAAACTTAGAAGTCGATGTTTTCTCACAGTTACCCTCCACAGGATCTAATACTGCCGGTGAGCGTACTCCCACCGCTGGCCGATGTGTTGTCGGGACTGTTCGCTGTCGAACGAGTGTTCGCTCTGCTGAATCGATCTCGCGCGGTACTCTGCGAGATCGAAGAAGCTGGTTCGAGTCGCTCGGACAGCGAGAAGAGGAGCGCTCATGCGAATCGTTTCGGTCCGGAACCTACCCAAGAACGTCGACTTCTTAGCCCGAGGGGTACTCGAAGGCGCGCTCGGCGGGCTAGATGTGGACGAAGAAACGCTGCGCCGACTGGGCTTTACCGGCGAGGCTTCGCAGGTGATGATCGTGCCGGGCGACGGTCCGCTTATTGCGTTCGTTGGTCTCGGATCGGTCGAGGATCTTGATGCAGAAGTTGTGCGCGGAGGGGTTGCCGCATTGATGCGAAAATCACTCGACCACAGCCACGTCGGCGTTGACTTTTCCGCCGCGATCGATGAGGGACTCGACGCGCGGGACCTAGCGCGAGGTGCTGTCGAGGGCGTTCATCTGGGTAGCTATGAGTTCAGCTCCTATCGGAGCGAGCCGAAAGTGATCGCACTACGCAGGGTCAGCATTACGTTGCCGGGTCGCGCAAACGTTGCCGAAGCATTCGAGATGGCCAACGCGGTGGGCGAGGCGGTCAGCCTCGCTCGCGACTTCGTCAACGAACCGGGTGGCTCACTCACGCCGACGCAGTTCGCTAGACGCAGCGTAGCGATGGCGCGCAAGTCGGGCTTGACCGCCAAGGTCTGGGACGCAGCGGCGATCCGCAAGGGCAAGCTCGGTGGGTTGATCGGGGTCAATCGAGGGTCGGATAACGAGGCCCGACTACTCGAGTTGTCCTATGACCCCGGCACGAAGAGACACAAGACGCTCGCGCTGGTCGGCAAGGGCATCACATTCGATGCTGGCGGACTGTCGATCAAAACGGCGGTCGGCATGGCCACTATGAAATGCGATATGGGTGGTGCAGCGGCGGTGATCGGCGCGATGTCGGCGCTGAACGTGACACGTCCGCGCTGCGCGGTCAGGGCCTGGGTGCCGATGACCGACAACATGTTGGGTGGCGACGCGACACGGCCCGGCGACGTCTTGAAGATCCGGAACGGTAAGACGATCGAGGTGCTAAATACAGATGCAGAGGGTCGCCTTGTGCTGGCCGATGGATTGTCGCTGGCGAGCGAGGCCAGCCCTGATGCGATCATCGACGTCGCAACCTTGACCGGTGCGTGCATGGTGGCTCTTGGTCGCGACATGGCGGGTGTTATGG
>JADFOM010000059.1 GCA_022562835.1 Acidobacteriota bacterium
CGAAACACATCCCTGCTAATAGACTGCGCCTTACCAGGCTCTGCCCCCGCTAAAGTGTCTCTTACCTTTTGATACACACCCTGTTGTAACTGCACAGCCTTCGTGCCACCGTCGGAGTTGCACTCGATGACCCCTTCTTATTCTCGATGAGTATCCGGGACAACATCGCGTTCGCTGACCCGACCGCGACCCATGACCGTGTACTCGCAGCAGCTTCCGCTGCGCAGGCGACAGCGTTCATCGAGGATCTCGAGGAAGGATTCGACGAGGTTGTCGGCGAGCGCGGATACACACTCTCGGGTGGACAGAGACAGCGCATCGCCTTGGCGCGGGCTCTCCTACACGATCCGAAAATTCTTATCCTCGACGATGCGACCAGCGCCATCGATGTTCACGTCGAAGAGAAGATCCACAGTGCCGTTCGCGAGGCGACCGCCGAACGCACGGTGATCGTGATCGCTCATCGACTGTCGACGATCTCGCTCGCGGATCGAGTGGTGCTGCTCGATGGTGGAGTTGTGGCTGCGGAGGGCACGCACGATCACCTGCTCGCCACCGAGCCGCGCTACCGACGATTGCTCGAGCATCTCGAGGACGACGACGCTGAGGCGGAGTCGTGAGTTTCGCCGGATGGGGCGGCGTAGCCGACACAGGATTCTCTGGCGTGCCGCCAGAGGTTCAAGAAAAGGTAGAGCAGTACATGGCGGAGGGACCTCCTGCGGTCGCCGAGGAGCCACCACCGTTCAGCCAGAGCGACTACGACCGGCAACCGTTCACGATGAGCAGGCTTGTGCGTCCTCACTTTGCGGCATTGTTCGGAGTATTTGTACTCGTCGCCATCGAGGCGACTATGACTCAGATCGGCCCGCTGTTGTTGCAGTTGACCATCGACAACGGCATCGACGACAACGACCGCGGCTTCGTCGTGAAGATGGGCATTATCTTTGCCATCTCCGTGCCGATAGCGATCGTCGTCGGTGTGATCAGAACCATGGCTGCGGGTCGGGTCGGCGCGGGGATCATGGCGCAGCTACGCGTCCGTCTGTTCGCGCACTTCCAGCGTCTCAGCCTGGACTACTACACCAATGAACGTGCCGGCGTGCTCTTGAGTCGGATGACCAGTGACCTCGAATCGCTCCAGCAGCTCTTTCAGAACGGACTCGTTCAACTCTCGGTGCAAGGCGTGACCCTCGTCGCGATCACGATCGTGTTGTTCATTCTCAACCCGCTGCTCGCAGTGATCACCCTTCTTGCGGTCGTTCCGGGAACCTTGGCTCTGTCGCTGTGGTATCGCCGCGTCGCACACACAGCACAACTCCGGGTTCGCGACACCATCGCCGCAGTGCTGGCGCACCTTCAGGAAAGCCTCGCAGGCATCCGCATCATCACCGCTCACAACCGACGCCAACGTACGGTTATCGAGCACTCGAACGAGGCCGGCGAGTACCTCGACGCCAACAACCGCACGGCGTTCATCAATGGTGTCTACGGACCTGGCGCCGAGGCGATGGGGCCGTTCGCCCAAACGGTCTTGCTCGTCGTCGGCGGCAAGCTCGTTCTAGACGGCCGGGTCACCCTCGGCGAGCTGATCGCCTTCGTGCTCTATGTAGCGGCGTTCTTCGCGCCGATTACCGAACTGGTCGGGCTCTACAACGTGTACCAACAGGGCCGTGCCTCGGTCGTGAAGCTGGCGGGGGTCTTCGCTACCGAGCCCAGCGTGCCAGAAAGACCGGACGCCTATGAGTTGCCCGACGTCGAGGGGCATGTGCTCTTCGACGACGTGAGCTTCGGCTACACGGACCGCGATCTGGTGTTGCGCAACGTCACGCTCGAGTTGGTGCCCGGTGAAACAATCGCGGTGGTCGGCCCCACTGGAGCCGGGAAATCGACGATCGCAAAGTTGCTCAACCGTTTCTATGACCCGCAGAGTGGTTCGGTGACGATCGATGGTCACGACGTGCGCGACGTCACGCTCGAGTCGCTACGCCGCCAGATCGGAGTCGTGCCTCAGGAGCCATTCCTGTTCGCCGGATCGATCCGCGAGAACCTCCTGATGGGTGGACGCGAACTAGACGAGGAGGAACTCGAGTCGGCGTGTCAACAGGTGGGGCTCGGCCGTCTGCTCGACCGTCTGCCTGAACGGCTTGACACGGCCTGTCACGAACGCGGTGTCGCCTTGTCCGCCGGCGAACGGCAGCTGCTGGCCCTCGCCCGCGCATTCCTGTCACAACCAAGACTGTTGGTGCTCGACGAGGCGACGTCGAGCCTCGACCTCAAAACCGAACAGGCCGTTGAGAAAGCCCTCGATGTAGTGCTCGAAGGCCGCACGGCAATCATCATCGCCCACCGATTGCAGACGACGATGCGCGCCGATCGCATCGTTGTGATCGATGACGGTTGCGTAGCCGAGGTCGGAACCCGCGACGAGTTGCTCGCCGCCGGGGGGCAATTCGCACAGATGGCAGCGGTCAACGAGGCCTCGCTCGGCTGAGCCTCTGCGCTCCGATGATGGTGCGACCCTCCGCTCAGCGTCGATGGCCAATGCTGATCAGGAGGAAAGAACTCAGACCCGCTCCAGACGCGACCTCGTACCGTTTGCGAAGCCAAAGGGTTATCGATCTATTCTCACCGAATCCAAGAAGGGGCACAAAGTGCGAAAGTTCCGCGTCATTCAGTGGTTCACGGGCGACATCGCCTGTCACCAAATTCGCCTAATCGCGGAGCACCCATCGCTCGAATTGGTCGGGGCCTTCGTATGGCACGAGGACAAGGTTGGCCGTGACGCTGGAGACATCGCCGGCATCGAACCGCTCGGGGTGATCGCCACCAACGACATGGATGAGATCCTCGCCGTCGACGCCGACGTCGTGCTCTACAACCCGCCCAGCGAACGCTACGACGAAATCGTGCGCATCCTGGCGAGCGGCAAGAACGTTATCTCGATCATGGGCGCGTGGAACCCGAAACGCTACGAGATCTGGCCACAGCTTGACGACGCCATGCACTCCAGTGGCTCATCGTTATATGGCACCGGGCTGAATCCAGGGTTGTCCTACGAGCTTGCGATCCTTGGATCGTCCTTATGTCACGAGGTCGAGTCGATTCACGTCAAGACATGCGAACGACAATCGACGATGAGCCCCGTGTTCATCGAGAAGTTTGGGTTCGGTCGTACCGAAGAGGAGTTGCGAGCCGAAGAGGACGGAGCGGCGGAGATCTTCGACAACCTGTTGCAGATCACCAACCTCATCTGCGAAGAGGTCGGCCTCCCATTCGACGACGCCAGCATGACATTTGAGTACGAACCCGCCACGAAGGACTACAACGAGAAGCACCTGATCAAGAAGGGCACGATGTCCGGGCTGGTCATCAGGGCACAGTCGACCTACCGCGGCGAACCGAAGGCAACCGTCGAAGTACGCTTTCTTATCGGGACCGACTGGGTGAGCCCCGAATTCCTGGCTAAGGCGCCGCCGGTCGGCTGGCTCGAGGTCGAGGTCTGCGGCAAACCACATCACCGGTTCTTCCATGAGATGCTCGAGGCAGAGAAGGTCGTACGAACACGATCGACCGGAACACGTGCTGTCAATGCAATCCCGCTCGTCACCAATGCACCCCCCGGCCTCGTGCTGCCGAGCGTCGCGACGATGCCTCGACTGTTTGGCTAGACGCCGACCAGGCTCCACATTGAGCAATTCGCTTCGCCTGCGCGGTTGGCTGGCTCCCAAAAGTTCGCTCGCCTCCATTTTCGATCTGACGAACACGGCGGCGCGTTCTAATGTGACGCCCGTCACCGAAAATTTGGTAGAGGGGGAACATTGGCCGGGAATGAATGGACGCTGGAATTTCCGTATCGGCGGAGTGTCGGGCCGATCGTGGGTGAGTTTCTCACCGCGCTGCGCAAGGGGGAACTCAAGGGCGCTCGCACGGCCTCAGGTCGCGTCATAGTGCCGGCCCTCGAGTACGACCCCGAGACAGGGGAACCTGTCGAGGAACTTGTAGCGGTGGCCGATCACGGAACGGTCACTTCTTTCGCCTGGATTGCCGAACCGAAACGTCACCAGCCTCTCGACCGACCGTTCGCCTTTGCCCACATCCGCCTCGAGGGCGCTGATACCGATCTGTTTCATCTGGTCGATGCCGGCTCGGAAGAAGCGATGTCTATCGGAATGGCCGTCGAGGCAAGTTGGCGCGATGAACGCGACGGTTCGATCACCGACATCGCGGCGTTCGTCCCGACCGGAGATGCCTGATGGCCGACGACAAACCGCCACAGGACAAGCCGACCGGCGCCGAAGAACCCGACAAGCCGGTGCGGTTCATGCGACAAATGGTGTCACTCGACTACATCGCACACCAGAGTCCGCTGGCCCGGCGATACGGCGCCGCACTTGCCGAGAAACGCGTCGTTGGCCAGCGTTGCCCCAAATGCAGCCTCGTTTACGTACCGCTGCGGGGTTTCTGCCCGCTGTGCGTCGTCGAGATGACCGAGAACGATGAGGTCGACGTAAGCGACCACGGAACCATCACGACGTTCACGATCATCACACCAATTCAGTACTACGGCCAGCAGGAACGAGAGGACTACACGCTCGCCAGCATCTTGTTGGACGGCGCCGACCAGACGATCGGCCAGCAGCGCCTCGGCTCCATCGACAACAGCGAGGTGCGACCCGGAATCCGGGTCAAGGCGGTCTGGAAGGACGACCTCTCAGGTGCTGAGAGTGGCACCGGTGGTGCGATCGAGCACTGGGAGCCGAGTGGCGAACCCGACGTAGACCCGGCGGAGTTTGAAGAGCACGTGTCATGAACAACCAGCGAGAGCGGCGCTGCGTCGCCCGATGCGCCAACACTAGGAGCACACGATGAGCCTCCAGGACATAGCGATCGTCGCCTGGGCCGAGGCACCCCGAGAACAACCCGAAGGCACCACCGACTCGGCACTACTCATCCCGATCATCAGCGAGGCACTTGAGGCGGTCGGGCTCAGTCGCCGAGACGTTGGGTTCTGGTGTTCGGGTAGCGCCGACTACCTCACCGGTGCGCCGTTCGCATTCGTCGGTCAACTCGAAGCGACAGGTGCTTGGCCGCCGATCAATGAAAGCCACGTCGAGATGGATGGCGCCTGGGCGTTGTACGAGGCATGGGTGCGGCTGCACCACGGCGACATCGACGTCGCCTGCGTCTACGCAGCCGGTCGGCCAAGCGCTGCCGGCGATATGGGTGAGGTACTCGGTGTACAACTCGACCCCTATTACCTCCAGCCCCTTTGGCCCGACCACATCGCTCTCGCCGCCCTGCAAGCCGACGCCTTCATGAGACGCACCAATACGAACGAACGTGTGTTGGCAGAGGTCGTCGCCGCCGCCCGCACCGTTGCCAGCGGCGATGCCAACGCCGTTGTCGACGGCAGCACCGACGTCGATGAACTATTGCGGGCACCGACGGTTGCGGGTCCGCTAAGAGCACATGACGCGCCGACTTTCACCGACGGCGCCGCGACCATCGTCCTAGCTACCGCTGACAAGGCCGCCGAGCTCACCGACAACCCAGTTTGGATACGCGGCATCGACCATCGCATCGATGCCCACTACCCGACGATGCGCGACCTGTCGCGGGTTCACTCCGCCAGCGTGGCCGCTGAGGCGGCCGGCGTCGCCAACGCGCCGATCGAGCTTGCCGAGTTAAGCGCGGGGTTCTCCCACCAGGTGCCGATGCTGATCGAGGCGCTCGGACTCGACGACAACTGCGCTGTGAACCAGTCGGGCGGTTCAATCGTGGCCGATCCAATGATGGTTACGGGTCTTGTTCGAATTGCAAGGGCAGCACAAGCCATTACTACCGGTGCAAAGAAACGCACGCTGGCCCACGCCGCCTCGGGACCTGCATTGCAACAGAACCTTGTGTGTGTGCTCGAAGGGGGCCAGTAATGTCTGTGCAAGCTGCAGTGGTCGGGATCGGCCAAACCAAACATGCAAAGTGCCGCGACGACCTGTCGCTGGCTGGCCTGGTTCGCGAAGCAGCGATACGTGCGCTTGAGGACGCCGGAATGGGCTGGAGCGATATCGAAGCGGTAATCATCGGCACCGCTCCCGACAGCTTCGAGGGTCTAATGATGCCCGAGCTCTACTTCGCGGATGCGCTGGGTTGTGTGGGCAAACCGATCATGCGGGTGCACACCGCCGGAAGTGTGGGCGGATCGACCGCTGTCGTCGCGACCCACCTGGTCGAATCCGGGGTGCGCAAACGGGTACTAACCGTCGCATTCGAGAAACAATCAGAGGGCGACACCACCTGGGGTCTTTCGGGGGGTCGCAGCGGAGGTGTCGGTGCTGGTGGCTATTTCGCCCCTCACGTCCGGTCCTACATTGAACGTTCGGGGGCCCCCGACTACGTCGGCTGGATGGTCGCTGTTAAGGATCGCCAGAACGCGCTGAAGAATCCATACGCGCACCTGCAACTCGAAAACATCACCTTCGAGTCGGTGAAAGAGTCGCCAATGGTGTGGGATCCGGTGCATCGGCTTGAGTCGTGTCCCACGTCCGACGGCGCAGCGGCAATGGTCATAGTCGACGCCGACACCGCCAAGGTCGCACCGACACCGCCGGCATGGATCCACGCCACCGCGATTCGCAGTGAGCTCGGATGGTTTCCCGGACGCGATGCGGTGAATCCCCAAGGGGGCCAGGACTGCTCAGCGGACGTCTACAAACAAGCTGGCATCACAAACCCTCGCGAGGAACTCGACATGATCGAGTGTTATGTGCCCTTCAGTTGGTACGAGCCGATGTGGATGGAGAACCTGCACATCACCGAGCGCGGAGACGGCTGGAAGCTGACCGAGGAAGGCCACACGGCGATCGACGGCGACATCCCAGTGAACTGCTCCGGTGGTGTGTTGTCGTCCAACCCAATCGGGGCGTCGGGAATGTTGCGTTTTGCAGAGGCGGCTATGCAGGTCCGTGGACAAGCGGGCGACCACCAGGTGCCCAATGCACATCTCGCGCTGGGCCACGCGTACGGCGGCGCTGCTCAATACTTCGCCTGCTGGGTGGTTGGTTCGGAGCGTCCGGAGTCGTGACGGTACCGGACTCCTCGGCTTCAAGCGCCGCGGCACTCGCTGCGACGGTGCTCGACGAGGAGGCGGCCCGCGTGGAAGCAGGGCGGGCCGAAGAGGTGTTGTTCGCCGACGACCTGTTGCCCGGCGTCGGTAGTGAGGAACTGTCACTGAAGAGGGGCCTCGTTATGGGCGGTGGGGCCGCGACGTTCGTCGTGTTGTTGGTCCTCAACTCGCTTGACGAACTCCAGGCCTCGGCCTTTGCGATCCTCGCGCCTGATATCCGCGACACGTTCGGTGTAGGAGACGGCACGATCACGTTCATCGGCGCTATATCCTCGGCATTCGTTGTGCTCGGGGCCGTGCCCATGGGCTGGCTTGCCGACCGATACCGACGTGGCCCGATAATCGGTTGGTCGAGCATCGCTTTCAGCGGGTTCGTGTTCCTCAGTGGCATCGCCGTCAATGCATTCGCCTTCTTCTGGGCACGCTTCGGCGTAGGCATCGCCAAGGCGAACACCATTCCTGTGCATTCATCGATGCTCGCCGACACGTACCCCATCGGTGTCCGCGGTCGCATCGGAGCCATCACCGCCATAGCCGGTCGCGGCGTGGCTGTCATCAGCCCGCTGTTGGTTGGACTGATCACCGAGATCGCAAACGGACCAGGCGAAGTCGACGGCTGGCGTTGGGCGTACTACATCCTCGGCGTGCCCGTCATGATCGCCGCGTTGGCGGCGTTCAGACTCAAGGAGCCAACCCGCGGGCAATGGGAAAAAGAGGACGTACTCGGCGAGGTGATCGAGGATCACGATCCACTCCCGCCGAGCATGGAGTCGGCCTTCGCTCGACTCTGGCAGATCCGCACGTTGCGCGGCGTCATTATCGGGTTTAGCGCGATGGGATTCGGCATTTTCACGGCCCCGTTCCTCGAAAGCATTTTTCTCGAAGACCATTTCGGCCTTGACTCACTCGACCGTGGCATCGCCAAGACCGCTGGCGGCATCTTCGTTATGATCGCGCTCATATACGTCGGGCCGCGTTTCGACAAGCTTTACCGCAAGGACCCGGCCCTGGTGGTGCGGCTGGTCGGCGCGCTGATCTTCTCCTCGGCGTTTCTTATGCCGGTGCAGTACTTCATGCCGAACGTCGCCGGCTTCGTCATCGCTTCGATCCCACGCGAGGTCATGCTGTTCACAGCGTTCGCCATGGTCGTACCCATGCTCCAATCGATCCTGCCATATCGCCTCCGCGGGCTCGGGGCAGCTCTCGGCACGCTCTACATATTCTTCACCGGCGCGCTTGGGGGCGGGCTGATCGCTCTGATGTTCGCCGACGCGTGGGGTGCGCGCACGACGGTGCTGGTACTCAGCGTGCCAACGACACTCATCGGCGGAGCCCTGATGATGCGCACGGCGAAGTTCATAAAGAGTGATCTGTCCGTGGTAGTGCAGGAACTTCAAGAAGAGCTCGCGGAGTCGGAACGCCGTAAACAGGACCCCGACGACGTCCCGGCGCTTCAGATAAACAACATCGACTTCAGCTACGGCAAAGTACAGGTGCTCTTCGATATCGGATTCGATGTCAAGCGCGGCGAATCGCTGGCGCTGCTCGGTACCAACGGTGCTGGCAAGTCGACCGTCCTGCGGGTCATCAGTGGATTGGGAACACCATCGCGGGGTGTCGTGCGCCACCACGGTCGCACAATCACATACGTGTCACCCGAGACGCGTTCGCGGCTCGGCATTCAGCAACTACCGGGTGGAAGCGGCGTTTTCTCGGAGATGACAGTTCATCAGAACCTCATAATGGGCGCGTACAAACACAGGAACGACCGTAGCGACGTGCAGCGACGCCTCGACCGCGTGACCGAGCTTTTCCCGCTGCTCGGTGAACGTGAGGGCGAGTTGGCCGGCAACCTGTCGGGCGGACAGCAACAAATGCTCGCTCTGGCAGTGACCATGTTGAACGAGCCGGACGTGTTGCTCATCGACGAGCTGTCACTCGGCCTGGCACCCACGGTCGTGCAGGAGTTGCTCAAGCATGTAGATACGTTGCGCGAAGCCGGTCAGACGATGATCATCGTCGAACAGTCGATCAACATCGCGCTCGCGATCAGTGACCGAGCGATCTTCCTCGAGAAGGGTCAGGTGCGGTTCGAGGGATCGGCCGCCGAGCTGCTCGAGCGCGACGACATCGCCAGAGCGGTATTCCTCGGCGACGAAGGCGGATGATGTGCCTGGACTGGTGATCGCCGACATCCCTATCTGGGACGGACACTGGAACTGGTGGGTCGAGAACAGCTCATGGCAGCTGTGGTTCAACGGAATCATGAACGGGTTGATCTACGGAATGCTCGCTCTCGGCATCGTGCTGATCTACCGGTCGACCAAAGTCATCAACTTCGCTGTCGGCAACATGGGTATGCCGGCGATGGGTCTGATGGCGCTGCTCGTAGTCAATTACAACTTTCCATACTGGATCGCGCTATCCATTTCGTTGTCCGTTGGGCTGCTCACCGGTGCGGTCACAGAACTCGCCGTGATCCGGCGGCTGTTTGACGCGCCCAGGGTGATCGTTCTCGTCGCGACGATCGGCATCGCTCAGTTGATGCAAGCCATTCTGAGCGCCATGCCCGATGTACACGCCGAGTCAGGCGAGAAGTATCCGATCCCACTCGGCGGGGAATGGGACATCTTCTGGAATATCAGCCTGTCGGGTCAGGATCTGACGATCATCATCGTGGTCCCGACGGTCGCCATCGTGCTCGCATTGTTCCTCAACAGGACCTTGTTCGGGCAGACGGTGCAGGCATCTGCGAACAACCCAGATCTAGCCAGGCTCAACGGCATCAACCCCAAGACCATCTCATTGTTCGTCTGGACCATCGCCGGTTTGCTGGGCGCGGTCGCGATGATCTTGCTCGCCGGTCGACGGGGTGAAGCCACCCAACTCAACAATCTCGGTCCCATCACGATGACCCGCGCCTTGGTCGCCGCTGTTCTCGCAGGCATGTACTCGTTTCCACGGGCGGTGGTCGCCGGCGTCGCTATCGGTGTCCTTCAGACTCACGTACTACGCCTCAACCTCGACGATCCTGGCCTGTTCGATTTCCTGTTGTTCGTATTGGTCGTGGTCGCAATCTTGTTCCAAAGTCGCGGTGCTATCGCCGAGGCCAAGAGTTCATTCGCTTTCGTTTCCAAACGTCGGCCCATACCGGCCCACCTGCGCGAGATCTGGTGGATTCGACACTTCACTCATTTCGGAGCGATCGCCCTTTTGGCCCTCGGCATTATTGTTCCGCTACTAATCGACACCCCCAGCCGCCACCGCGCTTACGCCCGGATCGTCGCGTTCTCGATCTGTGCCGTCTCGGTGTCGGTCATCACCGGCTGGTCCGGTCAGGTGTCGCTCGCGCAGATGACGTTCGCCGAGGAGGGCGTGACCCTTGGCGGCGATACGCCGGAGGAGGTCGCGGCCGCGTTGGGCGAGCTGGACCTCGCAGCGTTCGGCGCGAACTGTAGCGTCGGCCCCGACCTCATACGCGACGTGGTCGAGCGTATGGCGCGCGTTGCCGACCTCCCCATCGCGGCGCAGCCGAACGCCGGCCTGCCTGCCTACGTGGACGGACGGATCGAGTACTCGGCCGACCCCAAGTACTTCTCGGACGCCGCCCGTCAGATCGCGGTGGCCGGCGCCCGGCTCCTGGGCGGCTGCTGCGGCACGACGCCCGAGCACATCGCGAAGGTGCGCGACGCGCTCCGCGGCGTCGAGCCCTTGGATGGTGGATCGGCTGGCCGCCCGGCCGCCGTCTCGACGCCCGCGCGGCCAGCCGCTCCGTCCATA
>JADFOM010000396.1 GCA_022562835.1 Acidobacteriota bacterium
AGCGACCGGTGCGGGCAACGAAGGACGCCCGTCAGGCTCCTTCGCGGCGGTGCCTACACCGCGCAACGCCTCGGCGTTCGGAAGGAAGCCGACCAGCGGAATCAGGTAGCCGGCCTCTTTACTGTTGATGTTGTGCTTCGCGTAGGGGGTCTGCTCCAGGGAAATGTAGAGCGACAACAGATGGGGCTCACAGGCACCGAAAATGATATGGACATCGTGGTCGTCGAGAAATGTCTGCGGGTCCATCATCAGCTGGTGCACCGAGGATCCGCCGCGGTGAGCTGGAGCGACCATCGTTCGTTCGCCGACGCATATCGTGCGTTCCAGACCAGCCTCGATCCAGGGTTGCAGGTCATATTGTTCGATCTGGCGCGAGGAGAATCCCGCTCCGCCCCAGGTCATCCGGTTCGCTGCCGCGATGTTGCCATCGTCGTCGAGGGCGACGGTATGCCAGCTGCGGGCGTCCTCCTCGTCGACGAGGATTCGTGCCTCGTGGTCGGCGCGGTCGTGGTATTTGCCCATTTCCTCGACGAGCACGGTGTAACGCAGTTCGTGGATCAACCGAAGGTCGACATCACTCGACGTCCATTCCTCGATCCGGTACACGTCCTGCATTGCGACTACCCCACTGTGGCTGCTGATGAAACGGTATATCACCCGGTGTCGTAGTCTCTCCGTTACGGGAGTCGGGTCATTGCCCGAAAGCTCCGTGACCCTTTGGTCTGACACCGTGCTTTGAGGCGAGGCCGCTTCACAATGGCGTACTATTGCCGTCGGTGGCCGAACACGGGGGTTTCGTTGCCCAGTAGTGGTCTTATAACGATGGTGTTCACCGATCTCGTCGACTCGACCGCGCTCGCGCAGCGCCTCGGCGACAACGTTGCCGATGAGGTTCGCCGAACCCATTTCGATCTGCTGCGCAAAGCGGTCGACAGCACCGGCGGGACCGAGGTCAAAACCATCGGCGACGCTCTTATGGCGTCCTACACCAGCGCGTCCGACGCAATCGACGGCGCTGTGCGCATGCAACAGAACATCGATGCCCACAACCGAACCGTCGAGGGTCCGAGGTTGGCGATGCGCATCGGCATGAGCGCAGGCGACGCAACCTTCGAGGACGGCGACTGGTTCGGTACCCCGGTCGTTGAGGCATCGCGGCTGTGCGGCGCGGCCGAAGGCGACCAGATCCTGCTGACCGAAATCGTCCGGGCACTCGCTGGTTCGCGCAGCGAGCACACGATCGAGTCGGTCGGTGAGGTCCAGGCCAAGGGTCTGACCGAGCCGTTGCAGGCATGCGAGGTGCGCTGGGCGCCGCTAGATGTCGGCGGTGGCGACGCTGGTGCTTTGCTGGTGCCGCTGCCCGCTGCGGTCGACCAGACCGAGACATTCGAGTTCGCAGGCCGCCAGGCCGAGCTCGCCATCGTCATCGATCAGCTCAAGGAAGCCTTCGTAGGCGAGCGCCGTGCCGTCCTGATCTCTGGTGAGCCCGGGATCGGCAAGACCCGTTTGGTGCGCGAGACGTGTCGGCGCGCACATAGCGAGGGAGCAGTGGTGTTGTGGGGGAGCTGCGACGACGAGCTCGGCATTCCTTATCAGCCGTTTGCGGAGGCGTTCAATCGTCTCGTACGCACTACGCCAAGCGATCAGCTCGCTGGTCTGTTCGGCCCGCTCGGCGGTGAGTTGGTGCGCATGGTTCCCGACCTCGAACAGCTGGTGCCCGGTCTAGATGCTCCCCTGCAATCCGAGCCGGAAAGCGAGCGCTACCGGCTGTTCGAGGCGGCCAAGGAGCTGATCGTCAGCATTGCCGCCCGTTCGCCCGTAGTGCTGGTGCTCGACGATCTGCACTGGGCCGGCAAGCCAACACTGCTGTTGTTGCGTCACCTTCTACGCGATGTCGCCGATATCCCCCTGTTCTTGGTAATCACCTACCGCGACACCGACCTCGACCGCACACATCCGCTCTCCGATGTGCTGGCGGACCTCCGTCGTGAGTCCGGCGTAACCCGGCTTGCACTGACCGGCCTCGGCGAGGACGAGTTGTTCGAATTCATGGAACGCACGGCTGGTCACACGCTCGGCGACGAGGCCCGCGAGCTCGCCGGAGCACTGCATGAAGAGACCGAGGGCAATCCCTTCTTTGTCGGCGAGGTCTTGAGACATCTCGCGGAGACCGGTGCG
>JADFOM010000060.1 GCA_022562835.1 Acidobacteriota bacterium
GATTGCTCGGCGGTCGACCCGTCTACGTCATGGGATCGACCAGCGGGCTCAACGCTCGGGTGCTGATCGACGAACACGCCGGTCATCTTCGCGCCGCGTACGAGGTGGGCGTCGAGCACCGTTGACCGGCCGCGAGGCGCATCGTGGCCCGCGGCTACGGTTCGGCTATGACCGTTTCCCCTCTTCTCGACCTGACGGACCGGACAGTGCTCGTCGTTGGTGGTGCCGGAGGCGGAATCGGCACGGCGGTCGCGCTTGCGTTGGCCGCCGCAGGTGCCAATGTCGCGGCGTTGAGCAACAGGACCGACCACAGCGAGGACACCGCACGCAAGGTCAGCGCGCTCGGCCGACGTTCACTCGGATTGACGGTCGACGTTACCGAGGACGATGCGTTCGCCGCCGCGATCGCTACCGCCAGCGAGGAACTCGGCCCCATCCGCCATCTCGTCAACGTGGTCGGCGGTGCGCTACCCGACGACTGGCACCGAGCCGCCGACATGGACATGGTTGCGTTCGATCGAGTCATCGACCGAAACCTCCGGTACGCAATGGTGGCAATGCGCGAGGTCGGTCGCTCGCTCATCGATGCCGGCGACCACGGCAGCATCGTCAACATCAGCTCAGTCGCCGCGCACGCGGCGCCGCTTCTGGCTCCCTATGGCGCGGCCAAGGCCGCGCTTGAATCACTGACCCGGACGCTGGCGCTCGAATGGGGCAGCGCTGGCGTGCGCGTCAACGCCGTTGCGTGCGGATCGATCAAGACGCCTCGCGCTGGAGGGGCTGACCTCGACAACTTTTCGCGGCGCATAGCAGTCCAACGCCGAGGCACTCCCGATGACGTTGCGGGAGCAACCCTGTTCTTGTTGTCCGACCTCGCCAGCTACATCACCGGTGAGACGCTGCGCGTAGATGGAGGCGCCGGCCTCGGCGACGCTTCAACCGCACAACACCCCCCTGAAGCGGTCACTAACCCCAAGGTGCTCGAGCGTTTCGCCCAAACCGCTCACTCGAGACATCTCGAGAATGAGGTAGACGAATGAAAGCGTCAGCCCGGGGCGAGGTCCCTAACAGCCTGGCGGGCATCGATGCCTGCTAGCGGCATGACCATCAAGGCGGGCGTGTCAATCCCGTTGTCGCAGTAGCGTTGAATGTGTGCACGGCAGTCGTCGACCGATCCGTTGATCACAAGTGCGTCGATCACCGCTTCGGGAATCTTTTCGAGCGCGCCAGAACGATCGCCTGCCGCCCACTGCTCCCAGTGTTCACCAAGCGCATCACCGCGGCCCATCCATTCGTGAAACGCCCTGTATACGGGCACGTTTAGATACGCGGCCGCGGCAAACCGTGCTTGATTGACAACCTCGTCGTGATCCTCCGACGGACAAACGAAGATTCGAGCAACGATCTCTGGCCGCTCACCACCATCGGATGCGTCGTCGACGACCTGACGGATCCGCAGCGTGTCCTGCGCCGTGAGCCAGTTGACAATGACTCCATCCGATTCCGACGCCCCCATCGCCAACATGCCCTCACGCAGGGCGGCGACGAGGATTTTCGGCTTGATCTCGGGCCGTACACCCAGACGAAAGCCCTTGATCGAGAACGTGTCGTAGTCCTCGCTCACCTTGTCGCTGTCGAACGCCGAGTGCAGGAAGCGGACCATGTCGCGGGTCTTGCGAAATGGCTCATCGAACGCGATGCCGTTCCAGCGCTCGACGATCACATTCGAAGATGACCCGATGCCAGCGACAAACCGACCTGGAGCTGCGTCGGCGAGCGTGGCGATCGATTGCGCCATCAGCGCCGGACCACGTGTGTAGGCGGGCAGGATCGCGGTGCCCAGACGTAGCGTCGGAGCCCACTGCGACGCAAGCGCAAGTGGCGTAAGACCGTCGTGACCGTTCGCTTCCGATGACCAGGCATCGGTATAGCCGAGGGTCTCGAGTTCTTCGAACTGACCTCTTTGTAGGTGAAGCGGTCCACCGAAGGGCACTGTCATTCCGTAGCGTTGCATCACATTCTCCCGTCGCATCGACACCGACCCTAGGCCACGGGCGCCGACCCGGTCTCCCGGTGTCGCCGCCGAGACACGACCTCGCTGTCAGCTCCTCCAACGGCGAAGCTGCGCTGTTTGACTAGCGGTCGCCAACAGCACTCCACCATCGGTCCAGAGATGTACGTTGCCGTGTGCATATCCGCCGGTCACGTTGTCGATACGAATGTCCAATAACACCCATTCGGTCGGCGAGAGATCGGCGAAGCGGATGGTGTTGTCGAGGCTAATCGACGAGACGGGGACGTCGAGTACTTGACCGGCACCGAACGGCACGTAATCGCCTAGCACAGCCAACAGACCGGCATCGGGTGACACACCGTTGGACAGGCGACACCACAACGCGGAGCGTCCGTCGTCAACCGGCGGGTCGTCAGGCATTCGTCCAATGGCGAGGCGCTGCTCGAACCGTGAGGAAATTGAGGTGCTGGGCCCGGTGCGGTAGGTCCGTTCGGGACAATCAAGCGGTGAGGCGACCGTTGGAGGCTCGACCCAGACACCGGTCTCGGTCACCGCGGAATCGGAGCTCGACGTCGACCCAACAGAACCCATGATGCCGATGACCTCGCGCTCGCCGACCGAGCCAACCACACGCAGTTGCGAGGTCCGGCCACCTGAAGCGAGTTCATCGACACGAAAGATCAGCTCCTCGGGGGGTTCGGCGTAGCTGATGAATTGGCCGACCGCCCACGAAGCTCTTCGCCCACTCACCGTTTCCATGGCGTAGACCCCAGCAGCAAGCGCACAGCCGCCGAACACACGCCCGAAGCCCGAACAGACATCGGGTGTAACCGGTAGAGAAAATATGTTTTCGTCGCGCTGGTCGAGTCCGAGAAACGATGCGGTGTCCACGTTGACGCAGGTTAGCTGGCTCAACACAGGGGCTTCTCTTGCGTTGCCCGCTGCTGGCGTCTAGAACCAGCCTTGTCTGTGACGACCGGTCGGGGTGCCGATATCGCCCCCGAAACCGTCGTCGAGCCATCGGAACACGTCGTGCAACCGCTCCTTCATGCCCTCATTCGCGCCCCAGCGAGGGCGCCCGTCGCTCCGCGCGACGCACACGAATCACTCGATCGAGAGTGTCACACCCCCTGTTCATACTGGAATCATGAACGAAACGCAGCGAAACCCGCGACACAACCGTCCCGCTCGCCACATTTCGTCGACCGGTTCGACACGACCGACCCGCCCAGGTCGCGCATCGACCTCCCACACTCGCCAACAGCTCTCGTTGCTCGATCAGACCCATCCATGGCATCTAGATTCACAGACCCGCTCGATCGGCCGCGAGGGGCTGGCAAAGGCCCGCGCGGCACTCGCTGCTGCACCTCAGCACGACTGGACCTGCGAGAACGACCGCGAGCGCACCCACCACGCAGCCTGACCACGATGCGTGCTCTCCTCGCCGCCGGTTGTGTGCTCATGGTTCTGGGCTGTGCACCGGCGCAAGGCAGGTCAACAGCCTCGGTCGTGAGGGTCATCGACGGCGACACGGTCGTCGTAAACTTTTCCGGCCGCAACGAAACCATCCGTCTTCTCGGTATCGACACACCCGAAACCGTTGCCCCCGATCGTCCGGTGGAGTGTTACGGCCCAGAGGCTTCCGAGGCGCTCAAGGCGTTGCTGCCCGCTAGCACCGAAGTCGACGTAGTCATCGACGCCGAACCCCGGGACCGCTATAGACGACTGCTGGCATACGTGTATCGCCGCGATGACGGAATGTTCATCAACGCCGAACTCCTATCGGGTGGGGCAGCACGCACCCTCAGCTATGACCCAAACACGACGTTCAAGAGCCGATTTGCCCAACTTGAGTCCTCGGCCCGGACTCGAATGGTCGGTCTTTGGGGGGCGTGTGCAACGAGCGATGAGCATTCCTGATCGAAACGGCAATCGCCGCTGCGACCCGTGCCGGTAGGGTCATCGATGTGAACGACAGTCTCGTCTCGCGGTTGGGTTTCAGCGATGACCAGCGCGTGGTCATCGTTTCGGCAGACGCGCTCGGCCGCTCGCACGCAGCCAACGCCGCAATCCTGGATGTGTTGGTGGACGGCATCGCTAGTTCTGCCAGCGTCGCCATGCCCTGCCCATGGTCGAGACACGCGTTGAGCCACTATCGCGGCGAAGACGTCGGTGTCCAGATCACGCTCAATGCCGAAAACGATCTTCTTCGCTGGGGACCGCTCACCGCATCGCCATCACTGCTCGACGGCGACGGTGGTTTTCCCCGTACATTGCTTGAGTTCTGGGATCACGCCGACACGGAGGAGGTGCGGCGCGAATGTCGAGCACAGATCCAGCGCGCCGCGCTGTGGGGACTCGACGTCTCACACCTAACCTCCCACCTGCACGCGCTCGCCCAACGACCCGAGTTCTTCGACGTCCTCGTCGAAGTCGCCGTCGACTACAAACTTCCTATCCGTTTGCAGAACCAGACCGGCGAAGCAAGCGCGGGGTTTCCGTTCCGCTCACTCGCAGCTGACGAGGGCATCATCACACCCGATCGGATAATAGAGATCGCTGCGGTCGATGACCCGACCCTCAACGAACTGGTCGACTCTCTAGAAGTTGGCGTAACCGAATTGATCTTCAGTCCCGCACTCGACACTCCAGAGCTCCGCGCTATTGAGGACGAACCCTCCACCTGCATTGCGCACTACAACGTATTACGCCCTCACAGCACGCTCGACACGGCCCTCAAGACATCGGGCATCGAGTGCATCGGTTATGAACCATTGCGATCACTCATGCGCGAGGGCAACTGAACCGGCTCAGCGTCGCTAACCGCGCAGATCCTCCCACCATGACGCAATAGTTGGCGCCATCGCGGCGTCGTAGCGACGTTCGAGTTCGCTCGACTCATCGTCGATCGTCTGAGCATTGGTCGGTCCAAGCGGTGAGGCCGCGGCGAGCGGGTCCACCCACTCCAACTTCATTGACGCGATCACCTCGTTCAGTTCGGCCGTAACCGTCTCGTGATGTTCGCTCGTCTGGTGTGAGAGGAACGCCCGATAGTCGACAAACGCCAAGAGCGCGTAGTAGAGCTGCGGCTCTTGTCCGCGCCAGTATTCGTAGCGCTCCACGCCCGTTTCGTGCTCATGCGTCGCCTCGAACAACATCGAAGCGAGCTGCTCAAAACGTTCCTCGTGGCCTTCGCGAACCGTGATTTGCGCCAGAATTGTTGCCATAGCTGCACCGTAGCCGTAGGTGGTCAACCCGATTAGCAGCCGCATTAGTGTCCAGTCATGAGCCATGACGTCAACCTCTATGACCCCGACGTGCAAGAGAACTGGTATCCGACGTACCAACAGCTCCGCGATCACCAGCCCGTCTACAAGGTTCCGGGCGCCAACCTTTTCGTCATCTCGCGCTACGACGATGTGCTCTACGTGCTGCGCCATCAGGACCTCTTCCCGACCGGTTCTTCATTCGTGCGCAGCGACGCCGCCCGAGCCATCTATGACGAACGCGGTTGGGAACGGATGAATCCGCTTTCGGTCAACCCGCCCGATCATCGTCTCTATCGCTCACTGGTCGACGGCTTCTTCAACGGAGAGGGCTTGACCCCGGCAACACCATTCATCGAGTCAACGATCAGCTCATTGATCGATGACTTCGCAAAGGACGGCTCGGTCGAGTTCATAGACCGTTTCGCCACTCCCTTGCCGTTGGCAATAATCACCCATTTGCTCGGGTTTCCGGCAGAGGACATGGAGCAGCTCAAGGCCTGGTCTAGTGCATGGGTGTTGCCGTTCTCTGGGCCACTCACCGATGACCAAGAGGTCTGGGTGGCCGAAAATGTCGTCGAGTTCCAGCATTACATCGCTGATCAAGCCGCCGCCAAGCGCCGCGACCCCAGTGACGATGTGCTCTCGGCGTTGGTCCATGCGCGTTTCGACGGAACCCGGCCTCTCAGCGAACACGAGATCATCACTATCACCGACCACCTATACATCGGCGGCAACGAAACCACGACTTTTGCGCTCGCGTCGGCGCTATGGGTGCTCTTGCGGACTCCGGGTCTACTCACCGAAATTCGTGACGACAGAACCAAGGTCGCTCCCTTCATCGAAGAGGCGTTACGCCTCGAATCGCCCACCCAAGGCCTGTTTCGTGTTGCGTCGCGCGACGTCGAGCTCCACGGTGTCACCATCCCCAAGGGTGCAGCGGTACACATCCGATACGCGGCAGCGAACCGCGACGAGCGCATGTTCGATGACCCGGAACGGGTGCTGCTCGACCGTGAAAACATACTCAGACATATGGCTTTCTCGCTCGGCGCACACTCGTGCCCGGGTTCCGGTCTGTCCCGGTTGGAACAAAGCATGGCTCTGAACGCCCTGATCGACCGACTCGACGATCTTCGCCTTAGCGACCGAAACGACTACACCCACCAGCCGGGATTCGTGCTCAGAGCCCTCGGCGAGCTGCACATATCGTTCACGCCGGAATAGGAGCTGCGCGGATAGATCGGGGAACGAGATATGGCCGCGAGGCGACCCGAGAATGGAGCCTCGTGTTCCGGCAGGAACAAGCCGAACTGAAACCGTCAGAGCACCGACTCGAGCGATTTCGCTGAAGTCTTCAAAGCCGTATTGGTCTGGTCTCGGGTCAGCGGCCATCATCGAATGCCGTGGCCCCAGACGCTATATACCGAGCACAAGGCGACCTACTCATCCCTTCCAAGCTCGCCCAGGGTCCGTGGGACCCGACCACATGTCACGGAGGTCCGGTCGCCGGAGCATTGGCACGAGCAATCGAGATGCTCGAAACACCCATTCCGGCACGAGTGGCGCGACTCACGATCGACCTCCTGCGCCCGGTTCCACTCGAAACGGTTGAACTGCGCACCGATATAGCTCGCCAGGGGTCCAAGATCGGCGTAGTCGACGCAACCATGTGGTGGAACGAAAAACTCGTCGCGCGCGCCTCCGCCTTGTTGATCCGCGACGACGGCGAGGTCGTGAACAATCCGGAGATGAACGCAACGGCCGCCGGTCCGGTACCTCCGGGACCGAACATGGAGGCGGCGTCGGAGTTTGAGCAGATTCGCGCCTCGGGCGCATCAGCATCCGCCGATTACGAACTGCCCGGTTTCGTAGGAGCCATCGAATTGCAACGAGTCGTCGGCTCGATGGGCGACGGAACCCCTGCGGTCGGATGGGCGAAGCTAACCTCGCCGCTGGTCGAAGGCGAGACGACAACTGCGCTGCAGCGCGTAGCGTGCTTGGGCGACTTCACGAGCGGGTTCGCCAACTACCTCAACTTCTTCGACTACACGAGCCCGAACGCCGACCTTACCTACCACCTCGTGCGCCATCCGACAGATGAATGGATAGGCCTCGACTGCTCGACGGTGATCGGCGACGACGGGATAGCTCAAAGCAGGGCCCGTCTATTCGACCTCGACGGATACTTCGGCCACAGCGCAGCCTCGATCGTCGTCTCATCCCGCTGAAATACCGATGCTGCGGCCGACCCCTAACCGATGCGATCAGGTGACCGACGCACGGAGGGAACGGACCGGGTCGCTGCTGAGCCACTCGTGCAGTCTGTCGAGCCAGATCGTGTAGTTGCCCTCGACCTTCGTTCGCCCAGCCATGAACGAAACGTCATGGGACACCTCACCAGCGAACAAGGCCTGGGCGTATTCGAACTTCCAGGTGATCGTGCAGTCCGGGTCGGCCACCTTGCCCGGCGCGGCCTCGGTGACCACGCCGCCTTCGATCACCTCGAACCAACGCTTCTTGCCCTCCGCTGTGCCCTCAATGATGTACTGCACCCTGGCGTCGGCACCTTCGAGCGATGGAAGACCCGATGCCGCCCGTGCGTAATGGGCGATCCAATCGTCGGTCATGAACTCGGTCATGGCGCGCCCCTCGTCGACGAATCTGTGAACTCGACATCGATACCGGCAAAGAGGTCTTCTTCGGGCGTGGCGGTCTCGACGCGGCTCTGTGCGAGCTGGTAATCGTCGTAGGGGTAGGCAATCGCAGCCTCCGAATCCGGCAGCCCGAACCAAAACGGCGAAGCCGGATCGACCTGCGTGGCATGGGCACGCAACGCGTCTGACCGGACCGAATACCACTCACCGATTTCGACCCGCGTCGTGATCACCTCATCGTTGGAGGGCCTAGAAAACCAGCGGTCGTCGTATGGTGACTCAAGGTTCAGGGCGAGGAAACGTTCGTGCATCGCCTGAATCCGGGCACGCGACCACGTCGTGTAATACAGCTTCGATGGCTCCCAAGCGGGACCAGCATCGGCGAATTGTGACTCATCACCCGCAATCTCGAACGCCGGCACGGAGATGTCATTTACGCGGATGTGGTCGGGGTGTTGATACCCCTGCTGATCGTCGCTGTATGTCACGATCACCTGAGGCCGGAACTGGCGGACGAGTCTGACGAGTCGTTCGATCGCTTCGTCCAGTGGTGCATTGGCAAACGCATCGGGGTGTGCGTTCTCCTCAGAGTCGGGCATACCCGAGTCGCGGTAGCCCAGCATTTCGATCTTGTTATAGCCGATCACCTTTCCCGCGGCCTCTAGCTCCGCTCGCCGAACGGCCTGCAGGTTGGCGCGTGTCTCTTCGGTGTCCAGCGCTGGATTCAAGACGTCGCCAGCCTCACCGCCGGTACAACACACCAACATTGCCTCAGCCCCGAGCGAACGGTATTTCGCGATCGTAGAAGCGCCCTTGCTCGCCTCGTCGTCGGGGTGGGCGTGAACGGTCAGAATTCGAGGAGTCACAGGTGATCAAATCTAACGCCACATTCAACCAAGTCGGGACTCTGCAGATCGTGGCCCACCAAACGTTATGAAACGTGCCGGAGTGCCGACTGGCATGCAGTAACGTGGAAATGTAGCAGCGCGAACCAGCGCAGCGACATGGATGGAGCACTCGGTGGACGACCCTGAGATCTGGCGATGGATCTGGATGGCCGTGGCAGCCACGTTCTTCGTCGGTGAGATGATGACGGCGGGATCTTTTTTTCTTCTGCCATTCGCCATCGGTGCCGTTGTCGCCACAATACTTGCGTTCCTCGATGTTTCGATCACCGGTCAATGGATCGCCTTCGTAACCGTCTCACTCGCGTCATTTCTCGCCATGCGACCGCTGGCCAGACGCCTCAACCAACAGGGACAGGTCGATGGGATCGGAGCGCGACGTCTCGTCGGTGCAAGCGGCACGGTCCTTGAGCAAATAGGTGGCGAAGGTAAACTCGGAATGGCGCGCATCGACCGCGAGGAATGGCGTGCCCAATCCGCAACCGGCGAATCCCTGTCTCCGGGGACCCTCATTCATGTAGTCGAGGTCGAAGGCACCCGCGTGATCGTGTCGACCGCACCTCCCCCTCCCAAACCCGAAAACTAGAAAGACCCTGTCATGACCGTAGTAATTGTCCTCGTCGTCATCGCCTTCATCTTGTTCGTCTACGCCGCCACGGGTGTCAGGATCATCCGACCGTTCCAGCGCGGCATCGTCGAGCAACTCGGCAAATACAAAGAGACGGTCGATCCCGGCCTGCGTTTCATAATGCCGCTAATCCATCGCCTCCAGAAGATCGACATGCGTGAACAGGTGATCGACGTTCCGCCCCAGGAGGTCATCACTCAGGACAACGTTGCCGTGTCGGTCGATGCGGTCATCTACTACGAGCCAACCGATCCGAAACGGCTCGTCTACAACATCTCCAACTTTATCCTCGCGGTCACCAAACTCGCTCAGACCAATTTACGTAACGTCGTCGGCGAGATGACTCTCGACGACGCTCTCACGAGCCGCGAGCGGGTCAATACCACGTTGCGCGAAATTCTCGATGACGCAACGGACAAATGGGGGGTAAAAGTGGTGCGAGTAGAGATCCAGCGCATCGACCCTCCAAACGATGTCATGAACGCAATGCACGAACAGATGAAGGCGGAAAGAAACCGTCGAGCCGTTGTGCTGGAGGCCGAAGGCGACCGCGAGGCCGCGATCAACAGAGCCGAAGGTGCCCGCCAGTCCGCGATCCTGTCCGCAGAGGGCGACAAGCGATCCCAGGTCCTCGAGGCGGAGGGTGAAGCCGAGGCGGTCCGCGCGGTGGCCGACGCCGAACGCTACCGACAGATCGTCGTCGCCGAAGGTGAGTCGGAGGCCATCCGTAGCGTCTTCGGCGCGATCCACGACGGCAACCCAAGCAACGATCTTTTGGCAATCAAGTACCTAGAGTCGCTTGAGGGCATCGCCAACGGCACCGCTACAAAGATATTCCTGCCCGCAGACATGAGCGCCATGCTCGGCTCGATCGGTGCGATCGGAGAACTCTTCAGCGGGGACGCCGATTCAAGCGGTGACAGCGGCACAGCGCCGTTGCCTCCACCACCCACTTGAGATCCCCGCTCACACGCGCTTTCGCGTTGCTCCTCGCACTCACCTTCAGCGGCGCATGTTCGACCTCGGGCACAACACTCAAGGCGCCGACGGGTAGCGCCGTCGGTGCCGACTCGGTCGATACCGTCAATACTGGGCAGCACATCCAGCCTCTCGTCACCGGCCTGGAAGGATTCACGCTTCGCTCCGTGACCTTTGAGGCGGGTGAACCCATTTCCGAATCCCACACCTACAGCGGCGGTAACTCCTCTCCTCCGCTGTTGTGGGAAAACGTCCCGGCCAACACAACGGAGCTTGCTTTGGTCATGCGCAACGCCGATCGAGGCGACGTCATTCATTGGGTCGTCACCGGGATCTCGCCAGATTCAAATGGCATGGTCGGTGCCGAGCCTCCAGCAGGAGCGGTTGTATCAGACAACGAATTCGCCGAACCGGCCTACCG
>JADFOM010000397.1 GCA_022562835.1 Acidobacteriota bacterium
CATCCGCGTCGACATCGGAAAATACCGCCACGGTCGTGATACCGAGGCGTCGACAGGTCAACATGATGCGGCGTGCGATCTCGCCGCGATTGGCGACTAGCAGGGTTCGGATCACTGCAGTCACATCCGAAAGACGCCGTAGGTGTCTGCGCCGACACACTCGTTGGTCAGGGCCGCCGACAACGCCATACCCAACACTTCGCGGCTGTGTCGTGGGTCGATCATGCCATCGTCGTGAAGGAGCCCCGACAAGACGCTGGCCTGCTGCTCGTGTTCGATCTGAGCCTCGATCGCCGCTGTTCGTTGTGCATCAGCTTCCTCGTCGAACTCGAGTCCACGGTCTTGGGCCGAAGCGCGCGCCACGATCGACAGTGTCCCCGCAAGCTGTGCTCCACCCATGACCGCCGTCTGCGCGTTCGGCCAGACGAACAGGAACCGGGGGTCATACGGTCGACCGCACATGCCGTAGGTGCCGGCCCCGTAACTTCCGCCGATCTGCAAGGTGAGATGGGGGACGGTCGAGTTCGTGACAGCGTTGATCTGATGTGAGCCATCCTTAACCATGCCGCGCTGTTCATATTCGGTTCCGACCATGTAGCCGGTGACGTTCTGGCAGAACAGCAGTGGCGTGTCGACACGATTGGCGAGCTGAATGAACTGCGCTGCCTTTTTCGCATCCTCGTTGAGAAGTACTCCACGGTCGTTGGCGAGTACACCGATCGGTTGACCGTGCAACGATGCGAACCCGCACACAAGGTTTGGGCCGTATGCGGGTTTGAATTCGTCGAACTCGGATCCATCGACGATGCGCGCAAGGATCTCACGCACCGGGAAGGGCACCTTGAGGTCGGCTGACACAATGCCCAAGATCTCGTCGGGGTCATAGAGCGGTGGTGACGGATTCGCGGTTGGTGCAGGACCCCGCTTGGCGTAGTGCAGCCCCGAGATGATCTGTCGGCCGAGGCGCAGGCAGTCCATCTCGTCGTGCGCGAGATAGTCGGCAACACCGGAGATAGTTGCGTGCATACGTGCGCCACCGAGTTCCTCCTCCGTTGCGTTCTCACCGGTCGCCATCTTGACCAGCGGAGGTCCGCCGAGAAATACCCTGGCCTGCCCGTCGACCATCACCACGTAGTCGCTCATGCCCGGCACATAAGCACCCCCGGCGGTCGAGTTCCCGAAGACCAACGACACCGTAGGGACCGACGCAGCGGAGAGTTCCGTGATCTTGCGGAAGATCTCACCCGCCGGCAGGAAGATCTCTAATTGGTGAGGAAGATCAGCGCCGCCAGATTCGACGAGAAAGACCATCGGGAGGCGGTTCTCTAAACAGATGTCGAGCGCCCTGAGGATCTTGCGTACCGAAATCGGATTGAAGGACCCACCCTTGACGGTCGGGTCGTTTGCCAGCACGACACATTCGGTGCCAGCCACAACGCCGATGCCGGTTATCAACGATCCACCGGTGGCGAACTCTGTCTCGGCACCAGCTGTCGCCGAGAGCTCGAGAAATGGCGAATCGGGATCTACGAGGCGTTCTACCCGTTCTCTCGCGAGGAGCCGACCTCTATCGTGATGACGTTGCCGGTAGCGCTCGCCGCCTCCGTCGACAGCTTCGGCGTGAAAGGCCGCTAGTCGATCGAGCCGATCCACCATGGCCGCTCGGTTAGCGGCGTACTCCTCTGATCGGACGTCGATTCGGGACAGCAACGTGCTCATCGCTGAGCCTCCATTCGTTCCACGAGCGACTCGAACCGGTCGAGGCTCGTGTCGATGTTGTCCGACGGCGCTTCGATGCCGCTTAGTAGGACCATCATCAGCTGATCGGTTGTCGCGTCGGTGTCCAACACCGCATCACCGGTCAATGTCGCCCACCCAAGATGTTCGATGCCCCCGTAGACGAGATCGCGCACGACGATCGGATCGACGTCGTCGCGGAACTCACCCGACGCGACCCCTTCGCTCACCGCGTTGACGAGAAGCGCTGTGTAGGTACGTGACAGATCGGCCACCGCCGACGAGTAGTAGTCGTCGAGTGACCGGGCCTCGCCTATGACCAGCCGGAACAACAGCCGGTCTTCGACCATGGCACGCAGATGACGCTTGACCAGGAAACGTACCTTGGCACGTGGGG
>JADFOM010000061.1 GCA_022562835.1 Acidobacteriota bacterium
CCCCGTTCGGACCCCTTGTTGCAGTTCGTAATAAGTCAGACCTCACCCCGGACTCACTCCATGACGATGTCCCAGCGGTCGAGGCAGTCTGCGCAGCGATAGGCGACTATGTCACCGGGTGCGAAACCCTCATCGGGCTTGTAGGACAGCCGCGAACACTTGCCGCCACAGTCGACACAAATCACGGTTTCGGGAACTTCGAAGTTGTCATGTCGGCCTGCATCGGTCACACCGGCATAATGCCATGGATGCGTATCATTTCAGGTGCATGGGGAGGGCGGAGATTGCAAGCACCCTCCGACGATCGGATTCGGCCGACCCCGGACCGAGTTCGCGAGGCGATGTTCAACACTCTGTACTCGCTGTCAGGACGCGACGATGGCTGGAGTGTTGAGAACGCCACCGTTCTAGATCTTTTCTCCGGCACCGGCGCACTCGGCATCGAGGCACTCTCACGCGGCGCTCGATCGGTTGGCTTCATCGAGTCCGACCGATCTGCGCTGGAACTCATCGAGCAGAATCTCGCACAACTTGGCGCCGACGAGAAGATTGCGACGGTCATCTCGATCGATGTTCTCCAATATCTCAAGTCGGTCGAGCGACCTGGCGCCGATCTCGTCTTTGCTGACCCTCCCTACGGTTACGATCTTTGGGCGGAGCTGATGGACGCCCTTCCGGCGGATCGCCTCGTGGCCGAATCCAGCGGCGAGTTGGACGAGCCCACCGGCTGGCGGTCTATCGCATCGCGCTCCTATGGGACTAGCGTATTGACGTTCTTCGAGAGCACCCGGATCCAAGGCAAGGAAGATCGATGACCAAAGTGCTGTATCCGGGATCATTCGATCCGGTTCACAATGGCCACTGCGAGATTGTCGAGACGGCAGCGGAGGTGTTCGACCAAGTTGTTGTCGCCGCGATCCGCAATCCGCAGAAGGGCGACGGTCTGTTCGACCTTGTCGATCGCCAAGAGATGTTGCGCGAGGTCTTCGCCCACCTCGACAATGTCGAGATAACGATGTTTTCAAGCTTGGTGGTCGACCTCGCGAAAGAGATCGGAGCGGACCTCATCGTGAAGGGACTGCGGGCGGTGTCGGACTTCGAATCCGAACTGCGGATGGCGCAGATGAACAACGCACTATCCGGTATTCATACGGTCTTCGTGCCATCGACTTCAAGGCACTCGTTCCTGGCCTCAAAGCTAATCCGCGAGGTCGCTCGGTTCGGTGGTGACGTCTCGACGATGGTTCCCGATGTCGTCGCCAAGCGACTGAATGAAACGTTCGCGGCATGAGTGAGCAACAAGACCCTGACGTCGCCTTCACGGGACCAAGAAATGATGGGCTCGACGCGTCCGAGGCGTTGCTGCGACGCGCGCTCAGCACTCTCGAGAATGCGCGGCCGATGCCGCTATCCGCTTCGTCGATGGTCAACTCCGCCGAGTTGTCAGAGATGATTACCGACGCGGTCGAGCGGCTCCCCGACGAGCTGCGCGCAGCGCGTTGGTTACTGAAGGAGCGTGAGGAATTCCTAGCTAAGGCACGTCGTGAGAGTGATGAGATTCTCAGCGTGGCGCGTCGGCGCGCCGAACGGATGGTCGAACGAACAGAGATTGCCAAGGCAGCTGAGACTCGTGCCCGACGCATCGTCGACCAGGCCGAAGCTGATGCGCGACGGGTTCGACTTCAGCTCGAGGACTTCTGCGATCAGAAACTCAACGCATTCCAGACGCTGATAGATCGAACGCAATCCCAGATCGACACCGGCCGAGCAAACCTGCGTCCGGTGCAGACCGTGCCAGGAGACCCGCTAGCCGATCCCGACGAGTCGACTTTCTTCGATCAGGACACAAGTGAATGACCCCCTAGTCGTCGAGGTCGCAAAGCTGCTTCAACGCGCAGGCAACGCGGAACCATTTCGAGACGTCGTTGTGATCGAGGGGCTCGTCGTTGGCGAAACGACCCTCGTCGATGGCCGTGTCGAGATCGACTTGATGCTCGAGGCGATTGTCGAGGGCATAGCGGTCGGTGGTCAGCTGTCGGCCGCCGCAGTTGCACCGTGCAGACGCTGCTTGAACGAGGTCTTGCTCGATCTGACCCTCGAGGTCATCGAGGTGTTCGAAACCGAGTCCGAGCCAGGCGACACCTACCCCATCGACCGTGACAAGACGATCGATCTTCGCCCCATGGTGCGCGAAGCGATCTTGTTGGCGTTGCCTCAGTTACTGCTGTGTGCTCAGGACTGTGCCGGACCCGATCCCGAACGATTTCCTACGTCGGGCGAGATGGGCGACGGAGCATCCGAGGAGACCAACTCGAGTAGTGACCCTCGATGGGCCGCACTTGATCAACTCGATTTTGACTGAACTCTGCGTGGTTGGTGCATCATGGGCGTTGAGTCGGCGTTTTTGGGCCGTAGCAGAACACGTCGACCGGGCCTAGCATTGTGGGCTGCCCCACTACGGGCCGCGAAGAAGGACCTCTCTCATGGCAGTGCCAAAGAAAAAAACCTCGAAGGCCAAGAGCCGCAGCCGACGCGCGTCGGCGTGGACCGTCAAGGTGCCTTCGCGCAGTGTGTGCCCTCGTTGCAACGCTACGAAGCTCCCCCACGTAGTGTGCGGGAACTGCGGTTGGTACGGCGGACGCCAGGCCATCGACGTCGACTGACAACCAGCGAGGACCCTCTGGGCGAGTCCCAACCGGTCCGCTGATCGTGTCGTCGCAGCACTAGTCTTCGAAGATGCTTCCCGTCGCTGTTGATGCAATGGGCGGTGATCACGCGCCTGGATCTGTTCTCGAGGGCGCGAGAATTGCCGTCGAAGAACGCAACATTCCCGTCGTCTTGGTTGGCCGTTCTGCCGAGCTGGACACCAACCTTGAGGTGATCGAAGCATCCGAGGTCATCGCGATGGATGCCGATCCGGCATCGAGCGTACGGACGATGAAGGACTCGAGCCTGGTCCGCGCTGCGGAGGCCGTGCGGGATGGCAACGCGTCGGCGATGGTGTCCGCGGGAAACACCGGAGCGACGATGGCTAGCGCTCTGTTGCGAATGGGGCGAATCAAAGGTGTAAAGCGACCAGCCATTGCGACGCCGATACCGTCGCCGTCGGGCAAACCCACGGTGTTGCTCGACGCCGGCGCGAACGTCGAGTGTTCGCCGGAGTGGCTCGTGCAGTTCGCGCAGATGGGGGCGACCTATGTGCGCGAACGTTTTGAGACTGCCCATCCACGTGTCGCGCTCTTGTCCATCGGTGAAGAAGCCGGCAAGGGCAACGCCCTGGTCAAATCGACGTACGGCCTGTTCGATGAGCTCGACTGGTCAACAATAGGGGCGCAGTTCGTCGGCAACGTTGAAGGACGAGACCTGATGGCCGAGAAGGCCGACGTCGTCGTCACCGACGGTTTCACCGGCAACGTTGCCCTCAAGTCGCTCGAAGGGGCTATGACGGCCTTCGCTACGGCACTATTCGATGCGCTGGGGTCCTCGCCACAGGTGGCATCGGCCGCCGAGGCCCTCGGCCCAAGCCTCGATGCACTCATCGCCCGCTTCCATCCCGACACATACGGGGGCGCAATGCTTCTCGGTACCCGAGGCGTGTGCATTATCAGCCACGGAGCGTCGACACCGATCGCGATCGCGAACGCGATAAGCGTCGGGGCCGAGATGGCCGAGGTCGGCTTGGTGTCCAAGCTGGAGGAGTCGGTAGCCCCCATCTAGCCCATCAGCGCAGAGATCGCGGCACATTCGCAGCTGGCGTACGACGTAAGGGCGTCTTTTCACAAACGCACAAGGTATCGTGTTTCGTGGTACCGGCCCGTCGAGTAAGGCGGTGACGGAACCAGAGGAGGAACCGTGCCGGCAGAAACGCATGTAGAACAAGGCCCGATTAGCCGCGATGAGGTATTAACAATCGTTCGCGACCGCCTTGCCGACATACTCGAAATCGAGCCGAGCCAGATTGCTGAGGGAGACGCCCTCAATGACGATCTCGACGCCGATTCGCTCGCTTTGATCGAGTTGGTCGAAGCGCTCGAGGAAGAACTCGGCGAGCGTTCGGTGGGTTTTCGAATCGATGACGAGGATCTCGAGGACCTCAAGTCGGTGCGAGACGCCGTCGACTACGTCGTCGAAAAACTTGGCTGACCTGCGCGATCGCGTTGACTCCGAACAACTTCTGACCCTGGCGGTCACGCACCGCTCGTTCTGCGCGGAGCACGAGGGCGTCCCTTCCAATGAGCGTCTCGAGTTTCTCGGTGATGCGGTGTTGGGATGTGCCGTAGCGGAACATCTCTACCAACGATTTCCGCAGATGCCCGAAGGGCAACTATCCAAGATGCGCGCCGAGGTCGTCAACACGGTGAGCCTTGCGGAAATCGCCGCCGAGTTAGGGCTCGGCGATGAGTTGCGTCTTGGCAAAGGTGAGCTCATCTCGGGTGGTCGCGAGAAGATCTCAATTCTTGCCGATGCGCTCGAGGCCGTCATCGCCGCGATCTTCCTGAACGAGGGATTCGAGCAGGCTCGCAACTTTGTGCTCGAAGTGATGGCAGATCGCATCGACCATGCCGCGGCTGGTCCGGGTGCGGCCGATCATAAGTCACGTCTCCAAGAACTCGCCGCGCAGCTCGACCGTGCGGCTCCCACCTACCGAGTCGAGTCGTCAGGACCCGATCACGACAAACGTTTCGCAGCCAGCGTGTGGGTCGGCGACGAGATCGTCGGCAGCGGCGACGGTGGATCCAAAAAACAGGCCGAGCAAATGGCCGCAGAGCGAGCATGCGAATTGCTTGAACACACGATTGATGAGATAGAAACCGAGGGCGCAGATGCGTGAACTTCCCGAGATCGAAACCTATCGCCGTGACCTTGAGCGTGAGGTCGTGGGCAAGAAGATCAAGCTCGCGCACGCTGAATCGATGGCGCTGCTGCCGCGCTACAGCAACCGCAAGTCCTTTTTTGGCCAGCTCCCGGGTGTCAAAATCACTTCTGTAGCGCGACGCAGCAAGAACCTCGTGTTCGGTTTGGACAGCGAACAATTCCTCATCGTCATCTTGGGTGATACCGGGCGGCTGCGGCGAAATGCCAACAAGGATCCGCTCGACGATGGCACTGAAATAGTCCTTACGTTTACCCAGCATGGCCAACTTCGAATCATCGACCGTGAGGGCAACGCCGACGTGTTCCTGATCGACGACGACGAGCTCGACGAACAGGTGCCGTACGACCTTGGTCTCGACGCGATCGACGAGACGATTTCGTGGACTCAGTTCGGCGAGCTGTTGATGAGCAGTGACATGAAACTAAAGGACTTTCTGAGCGACTCGAACGTCATCGTTGGCCTTGGTGATCTCTACGGCGATGAGACTCTGTTCGCTGCTGGACTGCGTTACGACCGCATGAGTTCGACGTTGTCCACCCAGGAGATCCGTCGGCTCTACCGAGGGCTTGTCGAGACGATGCACGACGCTGTCAAGTACCGCGGGACAACGCTCGAAGACGATGACTACACCGACCTTTCCGGCGAAGCGGGCGTATTTGGTGACCACGTGCAGGTGTATGGCAAGGAAGGTGCTCTCAGCCCTCGCTCGCGTGCGCCGATCGTGCGCGCCAAGTTTGGCAAACGCTGGGTCTACTTCTGCGAAACACAGATGTAGTTGCGTTGTCTTGTTGGCCTGGTGCTCGAAATGGCTTGAGCTGTTCTGTTCGGGTCGGTCCGTGAAACTGACGCGCGCCTCGTGTCGGTGATTACAAAGGTGTAGTTTGATATGACGTCGAGTGGCGAGGGGTCGCGCGTTGTTTCTGAAATCGTTGACGCTCAAAGGCTTCAAGTCGTTCGCGGACACGACGACACTCGATCTCAAACCCGGCGTCACCGTCGTGGTCGGACCCAACGGCAGCGGCAAGTCCAACGTTGTCGACGCAGTGGCCTGGGTGCTCGGCGCGCAGGCGCCAGCCACCGTGCGATCTCAGAAGATGGACGACGTGATCTTCGCTGGCACCGAGAAGCGCGCAGCACTCGGTCGCGCCGAGGTGTCGTTGACTATCGACAACGCCTCCGGATCTTTGCCAGTCGATTTCAGCGAGGTCACAATCACCCGCAGACTGTTTCGCAACGGCGATAGTCAGTACGCGATCAACGGCACCACCTGTCGACTGCTCGACATACAAGAACTGCTCTCCGACAGTGGCGTGGGGCATCACCAGCACGTCATCATCTCGCAGGGTCAGCTCGACTCGGTACTGAATGCTCGTCCCGAAGATCGCCGATCCATCATCGAAGAAGCCGCCGGGATACTGAAGTTCCGTAAGCGCAAGGAGAAGGCCGAACGGCGACTGCGCAACACAGAGGCCAATGTCACCCGCTTCCAGGACCTGTTGCGCGAGGTGCGTCGACAACTACGGCCACTTGAGAAGCAAGCCGATGCGGCGCGCCGTCATGGTGCGCTCGTCGCCGAGCTTCGAGATCTTCGGATCGCCAGCTCGGGTCGTGAGCTGACGCTGCTCACCAACGATCGCGCTGAAAGCGCAGCGACACGCGCCGACCTCGCCCGGACCGACCGAGAAATCAAGACCGAGCTCGCTCGACTCGACACCGCCGTCATTGGCGCCGAAGCACAGCTCTCTGCCCATGGCGGCGATGACCTCGGCGATCTGCTCGTGCGTTATGAGAGCCTTTCGGAAAGAGCCAGAGGGCACATGGCATTACTGGGAGAGCGTCGCTCGGCCATCGATATAGAACGTTCCGCCTTCGTCGACCAGGCTGTGATTGCGGCGGTTGAAGCCGATGCTCATCGGCTGCGAGGCGAACTGGCAGAGCTGGACGCGGCGGCGAAGGTGCTCGAGCCCGGTGTCGAGGCATTGGCAGCGACCGAGGCACAGCTCACAGAAAGCCGCACGACGTTTGCGCAACGCTGGGGCGAAGGCGTAGTAGCACCCGACGGAGTCGCAGCCGAGGCCCGCGGCGAACGCTCCGCACTTGCAGCCGAGCACGAGCGGACAGAACGAGAATCCGAACTGATCGCGAGTCGACTAGCAAATCTGGCCGAGCGAGATGAAGCGCTGTCCTCGCAGCGGCGTGAACTGCAAGCCGAGTTGGCTGACACCGCGGCTGGCGAAGAGCCATGCGTCGCGGCACTAGACGCTGCGACCGAACAACGTGTCGCCGCGAGACTCGCTCACGACGCCACCACGGAAGACTTGACCGAGCTTCGCAACCATCTACATGGAGCGCAAGCACGGGTTGAGGCTCTCGAGCTCGCTCTGGGCGAGGCCCATACCAAGGCCGGGTTGGACGCGTTGGGCGACTTCGACGGCGTACTCGGCGCGCTCGTCGATCTCGTCGTCATCGACGAAGGATGGGAACTCGCATTCGAAGCGGCAGCTGGCGAGGCACTCGCGTCGATCGTCGTCGCTGACCACAGCGTGGCGCGGGCCATTATCGACCGCATGGCGGAGGCCGACGCGGGCTGCGCCGTACTCAGCCCTCGTCGCTCAGTGGCGGCGAACCCACCGCCAGTCGGACGGTCCGTCGCTGCACACGTGCGGTCCCGCACCGGTTCTGCTGGCGTTGAAGATATTCTGGCCTCACTCATTGGTGGGGCGGTTTCGATCGACGGCGGTATCAACCCCGCGATCGACGCAGCGATAGCTCATCCAGACGCGGTCATCGTCACCCCTCAGGGCGACAGATTCGCTCCGACCGGCTGGAGCCTGGCAGTCGCTGGCAGCGGCGTCACCCAGGCGGCCCTCGACGAGGCGACAGCCGAAGCCCTGAGAGTAAGCAGCCGACTCGACGCGGCGGAGCAATTCCGTCGCGAAGCCGCGTCGGCACTCGACGTAACGCTTGAGTCAGTGGCCGACGCGACCGCAGCGTTGGAACGGATCGACAACGCAACAGCGCAGGCCTCACAGAAGCTTCAACAGCTCGACCAGAACCGCCAACACCTCGAGGTCGAAGCGAACGGACTCAGATCTCAATCGGACGAACTCAACACGAGGGCGGCGTCCATCAAGCTCAAGGTCGCCGACCTCGATGAACGCCTTCCCGCTCTTGAGGCACAGGAGTCAGAGCGTGTCAGCGAGGCCCGCGCAATGTCTATAGCCCGCGATCAGCTCGAAAGCCTCGCGGCCGAGGTCGGCTCACGTCGCACCGAGATCGAGGTCGCGTCGGCTGGCATCGAGCAGCGTCGCTTCGTCTTGTCGAACCGGCTGGCTGAAGCTGAACAACGTCTTGGGGAGCAACAAGATCAGCGCCTTGAATTTGAGCAGCGGCGCAATGCCCTCGACCGTCGCGAGGCATTGCTCGCCAAGCTCGACGACGCGCTTCGGGATCGACTCGAGCTGATCGATCACGGTCTGGAGAGCTTCCGCGCCCGCCGACAGAGGCAATCGGAGCAAGCCCGCACGATCGCAGCCAGCCTCGATGGTCTTCGCACAGAGCGTCAGATGGCCGAGACGACTCTGCGCGAACTGAATGAGCGCAGCCATCGCGCCGAGATCGCCGAATCCGAACTCAACGTGCGCATAGAAACAACATCGGAACGAATCCGTGCCGAACTCGACTGCAACCCGCGTACCGCGATGGACACGCCGTTCCCCGTCGAGCTCGAGCACCCCCAACAGCGACTCCGCGATCTCGAACGAGAACTGAAGATCATGGGACCAATCAATCCTCTGGCGCTCGAAGAGTTCGAGGAGCTCCAGGAGCGCCACGAGTTCATTCAGGGACAACTCGACGACATTCGTTCGACGCGCCGCGATCTCAACAAGGTCATACGCAGCATCGACGACGAGATCGTCAATGTGTTCTCTGCAGCATTCGCCGATGTTTCCGCGAACTTCGAACGACTGTTCTCGACCTTGTTCCCGGGCGGACGAGGCGTGCTACGACTCACCGATCCAGCCAATCCGCTCACTACCGGTATTGAGATCGAGGCCAAACCATCGGGCAAGAACGTGAAGAAGCTGTCGCTGCTTTCGGGCGGCGAACGCTCGTTGACCGCACTCGCATTCCTGTTCGGTGTCTTTCAGAGTCGACCGTCACCGTTCTACGTCATGGACGAGGTCGAGGCTGCACTTGACGATGTGAACCTGCAGCGGTTCCTCGAACTCGTAGCCGAGTTCCGTAACGACGCACAGCTCATGATCGTCAGTCACCAGAAACGGACGATGGAAGCCGCCGACGTTCTCTACGGCATCACCATGCAGTCGGGCGGGTCCTCCAAGGTCGTTTCAGAACAGGTTGGCGGACCGATCAATGAATCACTGGGCGCGAAACCTGAACTCGCTGAGGCACTGGCGAGCTGACGTTCTTGTGTTCTACGAAGCTGATCTCAGGGAAGGCGTGAGAACCAGAGCAGCGAGAGCCCAGAGGTGAGCAACGCGAACGCTAGCGCCAAGGCAACAAACCATTGTGAAATGTCGCGCTGTTCGGTTTCGTGACCGATAGCTGAGCCCAGACCCTCATAGATCGAGTTGAGCTCCTCAACGGAGCCAGCTTCGAAGAAGCTGCCATCGGTTGCGTTCGCGATGTCACGGAGGTCCTCTTCGGCGACCGGAACCTTGATGAACCCCTCCTCCTCGATCTCGATTTCGCCGTCAGGAGTGCCAAACGCAATGGTAGAGATCGGAACGCCTCGATCGACCGCCTCGGCTATGGCGGTGTCGATCGGTGTTCCGATCGTGCTCTCGCCGTCCGACATGATCACGACTACAGCTGGGATTTCTTCTTCGCCATCGGGTACCGGCACGGTATCGATCGCTTCGAGCGACGCGATTACGGCATCGCCGATCGCGGTGGCCTCGTTGAGTTCGAGGCGACCAATAGCATCTTTAACCGCGAGGAAATCCTGGGTCGGAGGGACCCGGACGACCGCTGTGCCGTGGAACGAGACGAGCCCGACGTTGAGCGTTTCGGGTAGCAGGTCGACGAATGACTGTGCGGCTTGTTTGGCTGCATCGATGCGAGAGGGCTCGACGTCGGCTGCCTCCATCGACAGCGACGTGTCGAGTGCGAGGATCACCGTTGCGCGTTCGCGTGGGACCTGTTCATCGCGTTGGGGTTGAGCGAAGCTAACTCCGAGAAATACCAGTGCGACGAGAAATGTTGCCGCGGGCACATGTCGACGCCAGCCAGGCCGCGATGGCGCCACGGATTCGAGCAACTCGACGTTGGAGAATCGCAACGCGTACTTGCTGCGCCGGCTCTGCAACAGCAGATATGCGACCGCGGCGATCCCGACGAGGATCAGCACGGCGAGCCGCTCGGGGGAGGCGAAAGTCATGGCAGATTCCTTACTATCCCGAGCCGGTCAGGAGCCGGCGCCGGCGCGCGGTGTAGGCGACGAGGTCCATTAGCCAGTCACGGTCGGTGCGAAGGACGAGGTGTTCTGCCCCAGCCTTGCGGATCAGCCTTGCGTGGCGCGACCGTTGATCAGCCGCGGCGGTGAAATAGCGGTCACGTAGCGTTTGATCTGAGGTCTGCACCTCGATTATCTGACCGGTTTCGGGGTCGATCAGTTCGAGCACCCCGACCGCCGGTAGCTCTAGTTCGCGCGGGTCGATCACTTCGATCGCTAGCACGTCGTGATTTACGGCGAGTCGACGGAGCCGCTCCTCCCAGCCTTGTGGGGCTAGGAAGTCAGAAATGACTACTGCTAGACCGCGTCGTTGAAAGGTGGCGGTCATTCTGCGGATAGCGC
>JADFOM010000062.1 GCA_022562835.1 Acidobacteriota bacterium
GGCAAGTGGTACCCGCCCGAAACCCACCCCAACTTTGGTGACGAGACTCCTACCGATCTGCCCGCTCCACCAGAGTCGCCTCCCGAGACTGTTCCACCTGAGGACACGGTGCAACCTGAGGACACGGTGCAACCTGACGAAGGTTTCGACGAGTTGGAGCAAAGCTGGTTCTCGAACGGCAAGATCATCGCGATTCTTATCCTGGTCGGAGTGGCGATCGCCTCTGCGGTGTTTGCGATCGTGACGTTGCGCGACGATGACGGACCCGACGACGTAGCAACCATCGCCGCTACCACTTCGACAAGCGTTGCCAGCACCACGTCGACCAGCACATCGACCTCATCGAGTACCACGGAGGCGCCGACCACAACGACGACCGAGGCGCCGACGACAACCACAACGGCGGTGGCCGACGGCACCTCGATCGAGAACCCGGCGCCGCTTGAGGGTGCACAATTCGAGTGGACCGAGAACGGAACAACATGGGATACCGAGACGTTCGGGCTCGTCAAGGGCACTCGTGGCGTGTTCAGCCGGGACCAACCGGGGACTTGCTTTCTCCTGCTCGGCACCGTGACGCCGACCCAGATCGAGACCGGGGCAATTTCCAGCGGATTCAACACTCCTAGTTTCGGCGTGATTGCAAACGGCAGATACATCGATGACAGCGTCGGCGAATGCGTCAACTCGGCCGCCGAAAAGGCCGGCTACGAATGGATCCTCGACGCCGAGGTCACCGTCGGCACGGTCTACTCGTTCTTCACCGAATTCTTCATCCCGAAAAAACCAGCGGTAGCCATCGAGATCGTCGTCGCGGGGCAACCGACGAACGACGATGCGCTCTACTTCACAGCCGACATCCTCGACAAAATTCCACCGGTTCGCTGACACACCACAACGTCGACCAACGCTTCCGGCTCAGGACCAGACCTAACCCGCAGGTGTCCCAGCGCGTGTCATCGTGAGCCCCTCGAATGAACCCTCGTCTCGCCAGTTCGAGAGGATCTTCCAGAACGCGACCGGCCCGCCCCCGTGCGGTCCGTTCTGTACTGCTCTTCCGGTCGGCTGACCCTCGTTGTTGTAGTAGCCGGGCGTGCAGTTCTCGAAGAAATCGCCACGCTGGCGAGCCGACGAGATAATCGTCTCCACCCACTCCTGTTCGGCCTCGGCGGTCACCTCAACCGTTGCGCCGCTAGGCAGAGCTTCGCCGAGGATGTATGACAGGTGCATGGCGAGCTCGTTGAGCATGTGCGGATAGTTGACGGCCAACGCACCTTGGGTCTGGCTCATGATGAAACAGTTCGGAAAGCCCTGAGAGGCGATTCCGTGCAGGGTTCGCACCCCGTCTGCCCATTTATCGCTCAACGTCAGGTCGTCGCGTCCGACGATCTCGTATCCGGCTCGACGTGAGTATCCGGTGCCAACCTCGAAACCGGTCGCGAACACGATGCAATCAACCTCGTATTCGACGCCGTCCACGACGACTCCTCGCTGCGTGATCCGCTCAACGCCTCGACCATCGGTGTCCACGAGCTCCACATTCGGGCGATTGAAGGTCTTCAGGTAGTCATCATGAAAACAGGGGCGTTTACAGAACTGGCGGTAGTAGGGCTTGAGCGATTCGGCCACGCCCGAGTCGTCGATGATCTCGTCGACCCTCGAGCGGATCTCCTCCATCTTCTCGAAATCGGCAAGTTCCATCGTCTCCGCAATGCCCCCCGGTGACATGTCGCCGTCGCTGCGCAACATGGCCAGCATCTTGCCGATGATGTCGGTCCAGCCGTCGTTGACCAGGTCCTCGGCCTGAGGGATACCCGAGACCAGAGAATTAAAATTCTCCATCCGCTCCCGCTGCCAACCCTCGCCAAGGCTCTCTGCCCACTCGGGATCGGTTTCGCGGTTGGCACGAATATCGATCGACGACGGCGTGCGTTGGAACACATACAAATGCTCGGCCGCCGCCCCAAGATGGGGCACACACTGCACCGCCGTTGCACCGGTCCCGATCACCGCTACCCGCTTGTTGGCGAGACCGGTCAGGTTTCCGTCAGGGTCGCCACCGGTGTAGTCATAGTCCCAGCGGCTCGTGTGAAACGAGTGTCCTTTAAACGTTTCGATGCCATCGATGCCGGGCAATTTCGGGCGATGTAACGGACCATTGGCCATTACGACATACCGGGCACTCATCGCGTCACCCCGATTTGTGGCGACAAGCCAACGCTGATCCGACTCGACCCAGCGGAGCTCGGTGACCTCGGTCTGAAGACAGGCGTTGTCGTAGAGGCCGTAGTGACGGGCGATCGCTGCACTATGGGCCAGGATCTCGGGTGCATGTGAGTACTTCTGCGACGGTATGTAGTCGAGCTCCTCGAGCAACGGCATGTACACGTATGACTCGACGTCACACATCGCTCCGGGATATCGATTCCAGTACCAGGTGCCGCCGAAGTCGCCGGCCTTTTCGATCAGTCGAACGTCGTCGATGCCCGCCTCGTGCAGGCGAGCCCCCATCAGCAAGCCACCGAACCCACCACCGATCACGACGACGTCTACTTCATCGGTGAGCGGAGCGCGCTCGACTTCAGCTTCGATGTACGGGTCGTCGACGAAGCGCGAGAATTCACCGGCGACCTCTGTGTACTGATCGTTGCCGTCCGCACGCAGCCGCTTGGAGCGCTCAGCTCGATATTTGTCTCGGAGGCCGTCGGGGTCGAAGCCGAGGTCGTCGGGGGAGCGCGATTCGGTTACTGCCATGGCCAGAAACGTTACCGGTCGAAGCTGCGCAGCACTGTGCCGGGACGCGCGCCGGTGTGTTGGCCGTCCTCGACGACGACCTCACCGTTCACGAGGGTCGCGGCGTACCCGTCGGACTGCACGATGAACCGACCCTTGCCTCCCGGAAAGTCGTGAACGTAGTCGGGATAGCGAGTCTGGAGACGTTCGTAGTCGAACACGTTCAGGTCCGCGTACCAGCCCGTTTCGATGCGTCCGCGTTGTTGAAGGCCAAGAACCTCCGCCGACTGGGACGTAAACATGCGGATTGTCTCGGGCAGCGTGAAATGTTCGCGTTCGCGCGTCCAGTAGTTGAGCGTGAACGTCGTGGCATCGGCATCGCAGATCTGGCCGACGTGAGCACCTGAGTCGCCGAGGCCGGGCAAGACATTATCCAGCGACAAGAACCCCGCGAGTCCTTCTGTATTGCGGTTGAAGAACCAAATGTTGAACAGCTCCCGGCCCTCGCTCTGCAACAAGCGGTCAACAATGAACTCGACCGGATGCACGCCGGCATCGGTTGCAAGGTCCGCGACCGAACGTCGCGTTGCATCGTCGACTGAATAGTTAGGTACCTCGTCTTGACCGAGCGGATAGATGTGCGCGGCGTCATACCAGGTACCGACGTCGATGCCTTCGCTGATCAGCGCCGTACGCGTTTCGTTGTCCGACAGAGCGGCGTAACGCTGGGCCGTATCGGGCATCTCGGACAGGACCTGCCATGCGGGAGAGAAGACGGGCATCAACTGCCGTAGGCCAACCAGCACCCCGCCGGGGCGGGACTGACACACAGAGGTGATCTTCTGGCCAGCCTCCTTGCGGGCAGCAAAGAACCGTGCCATACGTTCGACGGAGTCGAGCCCACCGTCTCCAACGCCACCGCTGAACAACACATCCGTACCGGTTTGCGCGACCGACTCGAGCAGCCCCAACTCATGCGCCGGACGGGTCATGTCGAGCACCGCCTGGAACAAACCGCCACCGGCGGCTTCCATCGCCTCGGCGATCGTCACGTACTCGTCGATCGGAGCGAGTGTGCCTGGCACATATCGGCCGTCGGGCACTTTGTGCAACAGAATCCGGGAGGTCGAGAACCCTGCCGCACCATCGACAATGGCTTGGCCGGCGAGGTCGGCCATCTCTCCAGCCTCGGCTTCGGTCGGCGATTCGTCGCTCAGGGAGCGCTCACCCATCACGTGATAACGAGTGGCACAGTGGCCCATCAATCCAACCATGTTGAGAGCGGGCCGCAGCGACTGGACCGCGTCTAGATACTCACCGAAGGTGTTCCACGTCCACGGAAGCCCTTCGAGAATCGCCTCGGCCGGGATGTCCTCGACCGACTCCATCATCTCTGCCAGAAACTCGCGATTATCCGGCGAGACCGGCGCAAAGGTGACTCCACAGTTCCCGGTCAGAACTGTCGTGACGCCGTGCCAGCTCGTCGACGTCAACAAGGGATCCCAGCCAACCTGTGCATCTAGATGGGTGTGCAGGTCGACGAACCCCGGGGTCACGTACTTGCCGGACGCGTCGAGCTCGCTATTCGCGGTCTCGTCGCTCAGATCGCCGATTGCACCAATGCGATCACCGTCGACCGCCACGTCGGCGCGAACAGCATCGTCACCACTGCCGTCCAACACCAACCCGTTGCGAATAATGAGATCGTGCGCCATCAAAGCCCCCCAGCAAGAAGTGTCTTCTCAGATCAATACCCCGACCATAGACCGCAGATCGTGCGAGGCTGCAGCCCGAACCTAGGGTGCAAGTGGGGAGGGGTCAGGTCTGAATACCACAACAGCAAGTAGCGGTAGCGCCGATTCCGGGCCGTCCCCACTCTCGGGTTGGCGCCTGTTGCGGCGATCCATGCGCGAAGAGAAGGTCGGCCTGTTGGTCGGCATGATCGCTTCGTTGGGTTGGACCATCGGACGAGTCGCTGGTCCGATCTTCGTCCAGCTCGGTATCGATCAGGGTCTCGAAGAGGACGGTTCGTTGCTCGGCTGGGCACTGCTCATCGTCGGCGCCGGCCTCGTTTCAGCAGTCTTTCTCGGTCTGCGACGCTATACGGCATTTCGCAACGCTCGAGTCATCGAGGCGCGTCTGCGGGACCGACTGTTTGCCCACGTACAGCGCCTCCACTTCGCCTTCCACGACACCACAGCGACCGGCGAGCTCATGAGCAGGGCGAATACCGACCTTCAGCACTTTCAAAACGTCATCGCCCTCGTGCCAATCACCACCGGCAATGCGCTGACGGTCATTGCGGTGGCGGGGATCATGCTGGTTCTCCAACCCACGTTGGCGTTGCTAGCGCTGATGACCCTGCCTTTGGTCAACGTATTGGGCAAACGTTTCGCGAGCCGGCTCCAACCGGCGGTGCTCGCGGTGCAACAGGAGTCGGCGCAGCTCGCGACCGTTGTCGAGGAAACAGTCGCCGGAATCCGCGTCGTGAAGGGTTTCGGCGCAGAACAGGCCCAGGCCGACAAACTCTCCATCGAGGCCGACGATGTGTACGACGCCTCGATGCAGTCATCGCTGATCCGCGCCACCTACCTGCCGGGGATGGAGCTGGTCCCCAACATCGGTCTCATCACGGTGCTCGCGTACGGCGGCCATCTCGTGCTCGATGATCAGATGTCCATCGGGGAGCTCGTGAGCTTCAACATTTACGTGCTGATGTTGGTCCCGCCGCTGCGGATGCTCGGCATGGTCGTGGCGAACGCACAGCGCGCGGCGGTCTCCGGCCAGCGCATCGCGGAAATTCTCGAGACGGCACCCGAGATCGTGGACCCCGCACACCCGACGCCGCTTCCGGACCGAGACCGAAACGGACGTATCGAGTTCGAAGACGTCAGATTCGATTATCACCCGGACACCGACGGCGGTGTTCTCAAGAGTCTGACCCTGCGAATCGAACCTGGTGAATCGGTGGCACTGGTGGGCGCTACGGCGTCGGGCAAGAGCACCATCGCGCAACTCATGCCCCGGTTCTATGACGTGGATGGCGGCGTCATCCGCCTCGACGGTGTCGACGTGCGTGACATCGCACGCGCCGAGCTGCGGCGGGCGGTTGGGGTCGTGTTTCAGGAAACCTTCCTATTCAGCTCGACCATTCGCGAGAACATCGCTTTCGCCGACCCGGATGCCTCACAGAACGAAATAGTCCGCGCCGCGCAGATCGCCGGGGCACACGAGTTCATTTCTGAGCTGACAGACGGCTACGACACCAAGATCGGTGAACGCGGTTTTTCGCTTTCGGGCGGTCAGCGGCAACGAATCGCTATAGCTCGCGCAATCCTTGCCGACCCCAGGGTCTTGATCCTCGATGACGCGACATCCGCGGTAGACCCCACCAAGGAGCATGAGATCCGCGATGCGCTCGATGCTGCAATGGCGCATCGAACAACGATCGTGATTGCGCACCGTCCCGCCACCATCGCTCTAGCCGATCGCGTGGTGCTGCTCGACGAGGGTCGAATAATTGCCGAGGGAACACATAACGAGCTGCTCGTAGGCAATGAACGCTACCGCGAGGTCCTCGCGGCACAAGATGCCGACGGGGTTGCATCCTGATGGGCTGGATGACGGTTCTATCCACGGCCGCCCCCGCGACAAGAGCCGGTGGGCACTGATGGGCTGGATGACGATGCTTATCGCGGCCGCCCCTTCCGTAAGGTCCGGTGTTTCCTGATGGGCTGGATGTTTGTACACGGCACGTCGGAGGACGCCAAGCTCGACCTCGCCACGACCCGCAGGGTTCTGAGGCGGACGGTCGCCTCGATGGCGCCCTACCGACGTCACGGCCTGATCGCGTCGGCATTTCTGATCGTGTTCACCGGCACCACTTTGGCGGGACCTCTGCTGGTGCGGCGTGCGATCGACCATGGACTCGCCGACGACAACGTTGCGGTGCTCAACTCGTCGGTCGTCGCATATGTGATCGTCGCTGCGCTTTCCTACGTCAGCTACCGATTCGCGATCACCTCGCTGGCGCGCCTAGGTGAGGGGTTCCTTCGAGACCTCCGCAATCGGGTGTTCGCCAAGATGCTCAGCCAATCAATGGATTTCTACGACACCGAGAGGGCCGGCGTGCTCGTCTCACGCATGACATCTGATGTCGACTCGCTGCAAGAACTCGTTCAGATGGGGCTGCTCATGTTCGCGGGTTCCGTTCTGCTGTTGATGGGCACAGCCACGGTGTTGTTTCTGCTCAGTGCAAAACTGATGCTCATCTGCCTGGTCGCACTGCCCTTCGTGGCGATCGCCTCGGTCAAGTTTCAACGCGATTCCAACAAGGCATATCTGGCGGTCCGCGACAACATCGGCAACACCCTCTCGACGCTCCAAGAGGGCATCAGCGGGGTCCGAGTGGTGCAGGCCTTCGCCCGCGAGGAGCGCCAGGCAACACAATTTGCGGCCACCAACCAGGAACTGTTCCGCACCCACATGGCCTCGGTTCGTGTCCAGTGTTGGTATCTACCGATCATCGAGTTTGCAGGAGCTGTGACGACAGCTGTTGCGCTCGGCGTCGGCGGTTGGATGGTCCGCGATGGTCAAATCTCCCTCGGAACGGTAATCGCGTTCATCTTGTTGTTATCCGGCCTATTCGGACCGGTGCAACAGCTCTCGGAGTTGTTCAACATGGTTCAGTCGGCAACGGCTGGGCTACACAAGCTCTACGAGCTCCTCGACGGGCCCATCAGCGTGGACAACCCCGCCGTTGCGGTGCCGACGACTACGGGGGGAAGGATCCGCATCGAGCACGTCTCATTCGGATACGGAAACGGAGACCTCGTCGTCCGCGACATCGACCTCGATATCGATGTTGGAGAGAAGGTTGCGTTCGTCGGACCGACCGGTGCCGGAAAATCAACCGTGGCGAAACTGGTCGCACGGTTCTATGACCCGACCGAAGGGTCGATCACGATCGGCGGAATCGATCTTCGCTCCTTTGCGGTGGACGACCTCCGAAAGCTCGTGGTCGTCGTCCCCCAGGAGGGTTACCTGTTCGCCGGAACGATCGCTGACAACATCCGCATCGCGAGACCTGGTGCCACCGACGGGCAGGTACGTGCGGCTCTCGACGCCATTGGAATAGCCGACCGGTTCGACCAACTCCCCGACGGACTCTCCACCGAGGTGCGAGAGCGCGGTAGTCGACTGTCCGCGGGTGAGAAGCAACTCGTTTCATTGGCGCGCGCGGCACTCGTGGATCCCGAGATCCTTGTTCTCGACGAGGCGACCTCATCGGTTGACCCCGGCACCGAATCCCTCGTCGAGACAGCCATGGACTCGTTAATGCAGGGCCGCACCGTGATTGCAATCGCCCACCGGCTCTCCACTTCGCAGCGTTGCGATCGGGTCGCGGTGATCGTCGACGGCCGCCTCGTTGAACTCGATACTCACGATGCCCTGATCGAACAGGGCGCAGCATACGCGGCGCTCTACGAAGCCTGGACAGCCGGACACATGCTCGACGACGCCTGAGAGCTCCATGTCGACAGCTGGGTGTCGACCCGGCCTAGGTCACCTCTTCTCGCGCACCAGTACCTCTTGCACCATCGTGGCGACATGGAGGCCTTGGGTTGTGAAGACCTGCCCCACCGAAAGCCCACGACCACCACGTAGGCCATGCGCGCTGAAATCGTGCAGCTGCCAGTCGTCGACCGGCTGCGCGCGATGAAACCAGATCGCATGATCGAGGCTCGCGCCAATCAAGCTGTCCAAGTCGCCGCGCTCGTGGCTGGGATGAGACCCATAGACCGCGTCGGTTGGGAGGTCATCGGAGAGGTAGGCCAATGCACACGCGTGCATGACCGGATCCGCGCCGAGGTCCTCGCTGATCTTCAGCCAAGCCGCCGAGCGCCCCTCATCGTTGCCCAGCTGAGCCCAGCGGCGGTCGAAGAGGGTCGTCCACATGTCATTGTCGGATTGGATGTCCGATGGTCCCGCCAGGGCCTGGTCTAGGTGTTGCGTCTGCACGTCCGCCTCGTCCTCGCTGCGCTGGAACGACGCCGAGATATTCAAGATCGCGCCCTCTGACTGTCGGGCGATGACGCGCCGAGTCACGAACGACCTTCCGTTGCGAATACGGTCGACCTCGTAGCGGATCGGTTCGTCGAAATCGCCACCACGGATGAAATAGGCGTGTAGCGAATGCACCGAGAACTCAGCGTCGACGGTGGTGGCTGCGGCTCGAAGTGCCTGTGCCACGACCTGGCCTCCATAGACACGGCCCCATGGATATTCCGGACCTACGCCGACGAAGGTGTCGGGTCCGTGCGATTCGAGTGCCATCAGCTCAGCGAAGGTCGAGATCTGCCAACTCACCGAAAACTCCAAAGCTCGCCGGCATTGCGTGTGCCATTCGCCATTGCGTCAGCGTACGGTGGTCGGCGCCGCACACGTACCGAGGAGGACCATGTCAAACGAGCCCGTGTCCGACCAGGAGATGGCCGATACACCCATTTCTCCCGTCAGCGACGAGACCACTGGCGCTGCGCTGGACCCCGAAGTCAACGGAAACCCAGCGCCGGTACCCACGAACGCGGTCAGCGATCCCGCAAAGCTGATCCGCATCGGATCGATGGTCCAGGCGCTAACGGTCGAGGTTCGTTCAGCGTCTCCAGACGAGGCGGGCCGGTCGTTGCTCGCACGCATCCACAACGAGACAATGTCAGAACTGGCCGAGGTTCTCAGCCCCGACCTCATGGACGAGTTGGCCGAATTTCAGTCCTGCTGCGAGAGCGACCCGCCGACCGAGAGCGAGATTCGTATTGCTCAAGCCCAGTTGGTTGGTTGGCTCCAGGGACTACTCCAAGGATTTCAGGCCTCCGCCGTAGCTCAGCAGGCACAGGCGATGCAACAGCTCCAGCAGATGGCCCCAGGGGGCCAAGCCACCGAGGCCGACCCTCGACCGGGAACCTATCTCTAACAGTGCTCGAAGGCGCGGCCGCTACAACGATGGACCGCCGAGTCGTCGCGACCTCGGTGTTGGCGACGATGTCGAGCGTGTTCCCCGGCTTTCTTACCGGAGCCATCGGCGTGACGATCCGTGGTGACCTCGGTTTCGATGAAACACATCTTGGTCTGACCGCAGGCGCATTCTTCGCCACCGGCGCGGCAGGCTCGGTAGTCGCAGGACGCGTTTCTGAGCGGCTCGGTGCAACCCGTGCTCTGCGCCTTGGGCTCGCTGCAACGGCAACTGTGGATCTCGCTATCGCCGCCTTTGCGCGCAGCTGGGCGTTGCTGACTCTGGGTGTTGCCCTCGCCGGGCTCGCCAACCACTCGCGACTGGCGGCGTTCCGTCTCCTGGTACGGCGCGGGCGGCAGGGTCTGTCCGCGGGAGAGCTCGGCCGGCGGCTGGACATCGCGCCAAACGCGATGTCGTTCCACCTGACGCGGCTACGGCAGGCCGGGTTGCTGACGGCGCGGCGAAATGGCCGCAACATCATCTACACCATCGATTTCCGCGGCGTTGGCAGCCTGATGCGCTTTTTCACCGAGAGCTGCAGCGGCGACAGCGAGGCGGGGTGCCGCTGCCGGTCGAGCTCTTGTTCCACCTTGCCTATGTGACCGGCTGGGCGGTCATCTTTGTCGTCCTGTTGCGTCGTAGCCTGATCTTCTTGAACGCGCTTTGGTTGGGCTTGGCGCTTTGGATCGTCGCAATTCTGGTGTTCTTCCCGATCATCGGATGGGGTCCGCTGGGTTTCGCGGTCGGCCCAAAGCTGATCGTCGAAATCGGATTGACGCCAGGCGACGCCCTGATCGCTGCCGTCATCCAGGTATTTCCAGACCGAGCCTGTGGGGACCAACAGGATTGGTTCGATCAACAAGGTCGGTGTCGCGAAGTTGACGATCCGCGCGAGTTCGGCGCCGGAGATTCCCTCCAAGGCGTCAAGCTCCAGCGC
>JADFOM010000063.1 GCA_022562835.1 Acidobacteriota bacterium
CTGTGCGGTATCTGGGTAACCGATCCTCGGGGCGTCAGGGCGAGGCACTCGCGCGCGAGGCAGCCAGTAGGGGAGCAACGGTCACTCTCATCGCGACGATGCCCGTGAGCATGCAACCCCCACACGAGGTTGTCGCGGTGGACACCGCAGCGGAGATGAGCGAGGCGGTTGCACGCTTCAGCGAGCAGAGCGACATCATCATGATGGCCGCGGCTGTTGCAGATTTTCGGCCGAAGACCCATAGCGAACTCAAGATGAAGAAGCGCGACGGGGTCCCCGAGGTGATGCTGGAGGCAACGGTAGATATTCTCGACAGGGTTGGCGGGGCCAAGCGTAGCGATCAGATGGTCGTTGGCTTCGCAGCGGAAACCGATGATCTCCGCAGCAACGCAGTCGAAAAGCTGGTGAGCAAGGGCGCCGATCTGATAGTCGCCAATGACGTGTCCGCACCCCAGGTCGGGTTCGGGCACGAGACCAATGCAGTGCTGATTTTCGGTCCCGAAGACTTTGTCGTCGAGGTGCCGCTCACACACAAGCGGGCTGTCGCTGCAGCGATATTTGATGAGATCGCAAAGCGCCGCAAGTAAGCCATAAGACGCAACGAACCAAACAGTGACACGTCTATGAACGTGAACAAGGAGAGCAACGTGACCCGCTGGAGTTTTACATCTGAATCCGTGACGGAGGGCCATCCAGACAAGATGGCTGACCAGATCTCGGATTCGATTCTCGACGCAATGCTCGAACAGGATCCGATGAGCCGCGTTGCATGCGAGACGATGGTGACGACAGGGTTGGCCATTGTGGCTGGCGAGATCACCACCGAGGCCTATGTCGACATTCAGAGCACGGTACGCAAGGTGATCTGCGACATCGGGTACGACCGTGAGGACTTCGGTTATGACGGCAACACCTGTGGCGTGATGGTTGCAATCGATGAGCAGTCAGCGGACATAGCGCAAGGCGTCGACGACTCCGAAGAGGTCCGCAGCGGCGAATCCGGCGAGGAAGACGAGCTGGACAAGCAGGGGGCAGGCGACCAAGGAATGATGTTCGGCTACGCCAGCGACGAGACCGACGTGTTGATGCCGCTGCCCATCCACGTGGCGCACCGTATGGCTGAACGCCACGCGATGGTCCGTCGCGCGGGCACGATTCCATACCTTCGTCCGGATGCCAAGACCCAGGTCACCTTCGAATACGAGGACAACAAGCCGGTCCGTCTCAGCACGGTGCTGGTCTCGACCCAACACAACGATGGGATCGACCGCGATCGGATGATTCGACCCGACTTGATCGAACAGGTAATCCGCCCGGTCATCCCAGAGCAGTTCGCCGACGATGACTACCAGGTGTTTGTCAACCCGACGGGACGTTTCGTCGTCGGTGGCCCCGTCGGCGACGCGGGACTAACCGGCCGCAAGATCATCGTCGACACATATGGCGGCATGGCACGCCACGGCGGCGGTGCATTCAGCGGCAAAGACCCCTCGAAGGTCGATCGTTCCGCTGCATACGCAGCTCGTTGGGTGGCCAAGAATGTTGTTGCCGCAGGTGCGGCTTCGCGTTGCGAGGTGCAGGTCGCTTACGCCATCGGCATGGCACGACCGATCTCACTATTCGTAGAAACGTTCGGAACCTCCACCGTCGACCCGTCCGCAATAGAAAAGGCGGTAGGCGAAGTATTTGATTTACGCCCCGCCGCGATCGTTCGAGATCTAGACCTACGTCGGCCGATCTACCGCGAGACGGCGGCGTACGGCCACTTCGGCCGTAGCTCCGAGGACGGCTTCACCTGGGAACACACCGATCGAGTAGACCAAATGAAGGCGGCGCTCGGGCTGTAGTTTGGCCGAGTGACGGCCGACAACGAGGTACGCGTAGTGCGAGTGCTGCCCGACGTCGCTGCGATCGACAAGACATTCGATTACGCCGTCCCTCACTCTTGGTCGTCCGCTGATCGTGACGCCGCGGTGCGGGTAGGGGCGATGGTCCGCGTCGAGCTGCAGGGCCGGCGTGTCGCTGGTTGGGTGATCGAAGGTGACGTTGAACCATCCGTTGGGATGGCCCTCAAGCCGCTCGCGAAGTTCTCCGGGCTCGGTCCTCCCGAGGAGGTGATCGAGTTGGCGCGTTGGGTTGCTTGGCGATGGGCGGGGCGCTTGTCCAAGCTGATTTCTCAGGCTTCTCCGCCACGTATGGTGCGGAACTTGCCCGCCCCTATCGTTGACAACGTTGCGACGAGTCCGTCAGCTGGGCTTGAGTCGGCGTTTGATCGACCGTTGATCGTGGTGCGGCATCCACCCAACGCTTCTCGCTCCGAGCCAGCTATTGAGGCGGCACGACATGGCCCGTGCCTGATCATCGCGCCATCGGTAGACGGTGCCCGGCGGGTCTCGCAGGATCTGCGCCGAGCAGGCGCCGAGGTCGCGCTGTTGCCCCGCGACTGGGCTCTAGCCGCGGCTGGAGGCCGTGTCGTCGTCGGTGCACGGAATGCTGTGTGGGCGCCGATAGGCGACGCGCGGTCAATCGTCGTTCTCGACGAACAAGACGAAGCTCACCAAGATGAACGAAATCCCACGTGGCACGCCCGTGATGTCGCGATCGAACGGGCACGTCGTGCGGGAATCCCCTGCGTTTTGGTTTCGCCGGCACCGAGCCTGGAGGCGTTGGTCGTCGCCCCGCTGATGAAACCGTCGCGGTCGGCCGAACGTGAGAGCTGGCCCGCGTTGACGGTCCTCGATCGTCGCTCCGACGACCCGGTCAAGGCATCGATGTTGACGACTGAGATCGTGCCGGTGATTCGCGACGCCGCCGATGTTGTGTGCGTGCTCAACAGGCGGGGGCGTTCTCGACTGCTCGCATGTTCGAGTTGTGGGGAGATCGCGCGATGTGCAGAGCATGACGTGCCCTTGCGGCTCGACGATGCTGCGCTGGTTTGCCCTGTCGACGAGGCAACGCGCCCCGTGGTGTGCGCCAATTGCGGCGCTACGCGGTTCAAGAATCTGCGAGTCGGTGTAACGAGGGTTGGGGAGGAGCTTGAGGCGTTGGCCAGACGAACCGTTACCACTCTCGATGGCCCTCTGGCGGAGTCTTCGGATCGAGACGTTTCTGGGCTGATGATCGGCACCGAGGCGGCCCTACACAGGGCGCAACGAGCCGACGCGGTGATCTTTCTGGATTTCGATCAGGAGCTGCTCGCGCAGCGTTATCGGGCCAATGAGCAGGCCTTCGGCCTATTGGTGAGGGCAGCGCGTCTACTGGGTAGCCGTTCGAAGGGTGGTCGCCTCATCGTGCAGACGCGTCAACCCGACCATTCTGTGCTCGACGCGGCGATGCATGCTGACCCGGCGCGCCTAGCTCGCGCCGAGGCGACACGACGGCGTGCGTTGACACAGCCTCCATTTTCGGCCGAGGCGCTCGTCAGCGGATCGGCTGCGGCGGAGTTCGTCGGACCGCTGCGCGGACGTATCGGAATCGATGTACGTGGTCCGCTGGACGGGGCCTGGTTGGTGCGCTGTGCCGATCACCAAGTGCTGTGCGACGCCCTTGACGCATTGCCGCCCGTGAAGGGTCGCGTGCGTGTCGAAGTCGACCCCCTCCGCATTTGAAGTCGGGTTTTCTGTTTTTCTGACCCCTAGAGCGCCGAAAACGGCGCTCTAGGGGTCAGAAAAACAGCAAGATCGGAGAGAACGAGACGTGCGGACTAGAATTGAGCTATGTCTCCTTACGAGATACGCATCATTGGCGATCCGATTCTTCGTTCTGTCGCGACCCCGGTCAGCGAGATCGATGGCACGGTGGCCAAGATCTGTGAGGACATGCTTGCGACGATGTATGAGGCCCCTGGCGTTGGTCTGGCGGCACCGCAGGTCGGCATCCAAAAGCGCCTCTTCGTCTATGACATTGGCGATGGGCCTCAGGTCGTCGTCAATCCAATCCTCGCCGAAGGCGACGGCGAATGGGTTTTCGACGAAGGATGTCTTTCGATTCCGGGCCTCTCATGGGAGATCGTCCGTCCCCGCGAGGTTCACCTGACGGGCTGCGACCTCGACGGCAACGAAATTTCAATCGAAACCGACGAATACGAAGCGAGGGTGTTTCAACATGAACTCGATCACCTCGACGGCGTGTTGTTGATCGAGCACCTCGACGATGATCAGCGCAAAGAGGCAAATCGCATCCTGCGTCAACGCGAGACCCTTCGCGAATCGCCGTCGCCCACTTCCGCAGGTGGCGGCATCCGTCTTCCGTGACAGATCACGAGCTTCCCACCCTCATCTATCTCGGAACACCCGAAATCGCAGTGCCGCCGCTGCTGGCGCTCCTCGACGCGGGCTTTGGTGTGGCTGGTGTAGTAACTGCAGAAGACCGAGGCCGTGGACGTGGTCAGGAGCTGAGTCAAACACCGGTCAAGGCAGCGGCGCTCGATGCCCAGATTCCCGTTGTGCACAGCATCGACGAGGCACTAGGACTAGGTGCCGACCTAGGTGTGGTCGTCGCGTTTGGACAGATCATTCGACCACCCGCTCTCGCGGCGCTGGACATGGTCAACCTGCATTTCTCGCTCTTGCCGCGCTGGCGTGGTGCTGCCCCGGTCGAACGAGCGATCCTCGGAGGTGACGCGCGCACCGGTGTGTGCGTGATGGAGGTAGTCGAGGGACTTGATGAAGGTGGCGTCTATGCACACATCGAGGTCGACATCGGTGCTGTCGAGAATGCGGAGTCGCTGCGTTCCCGCTTGGTCGACGTGGGCTCGAAGCTGCTGGTCGACACTCTCTCTGTCGACTTGGGCGCGCCTGTACCCCAAGCGGGGGAGGTGACCTATGCCCACAAGATCGACAACGACACGCTTCACATCGACTGGTCGTGTAGTGCGGTGCAGATCGAGCGTCTGATACGAGTTGGCGGTGCGTGGACGAGCCTCGACGGAACCCGCCTCAAGATCTGGTCTGCGCACGTGGAAGACGGGAAGGTCTCACCCGGCCAACTCGAGGGCGACAAAGTGGGAAGCAGCGACGGTGTGCTGATTCTCGAAGAGGTTCAGCTGGCAGGAAAGCCGCGGCAGCAAGCCGAAGCATGGCTCAACGGCGCACGACTCGAAGCGGGGACGGTGCTCGGAACATGAGCGGATCGAATCGACCTAGAAAATATGACAAGCCGGAAATCCCTACGGCACGCCAGCTCGCAGCAGAGGCATTGGTGCGCATCGACGAAGACGATGCCTACGCAAACCTGGTCACCCCAAAGCTATTGGCTCAGAGCAAACTCGATCCCCGCGATCGCCGGTTTGTGACCGAACTCGTCTACGGCACCACACGAATGCGTCGCGCCGTCGATCACCTACTCGCTCCGCACGTCCTCAAGCCACCGCCGGCCATTGCCACTGCCGCCCTGCGCCTCGGCGCATACCAGCTGCACTACATGAAGATCGATGACTATGCAGTGTTGTCAGAGACGGTAAACGTCGTGCCCAAAGGGCTGCGCGGGTTCGTCAACGGTGTCTTGCGTTCTGTAACACGCTCCCGAGTTGTGTGGCCCGACCGGGCAACACGGCTGTCATACCCCGACTGGATCGACCGCTGGGCAGACGAGACTTTTGGTGACGATGCGGAGCGGGTACTCAGCGCGATGAACACACCGGCGGTAGTGGCCCGTCGAGACGATGGCTATGTCCAGGACCCGGCATCACAACTGATCTCCGGTCTGCTCGATACCCAAGAGGGCCACCGGGTCGCGGATCTGTGTGCAGCCCCCGGCGGAAAAACCAGCGCTCTTGGCGGCGACGTCGTAGCCGTCGAGCTCAACGAAGCACGTATCGGTCTTCTCGTCGGCAACCTCGATCGGTTGGACTCAAAAGCGCGGGTGGTGCGCGCCGATGCGGTGCACCCGCCGCTACGGCCAGCGTCGTTCGACGGCGTCCTGCTCGACGCACCATGTACCGGATTGGGTGTCCTGCGTCGGCGACCCGATGCGCGTTGGCGAGTGCAACGCCGCGATATGGATCGTCTCGGTGCGTTGCAGACCGAAATGTTGGCATCGGCTGCTGCGCTTGTTGTGCCGGGCGGCCGTCTCGTTTACAGCGTGTGCACGCTGACCGATCCTGAAACAGTTGACGTTGTGGCAACCCTCGGCGAAGAGTTCGTCCCCGTTGGGCTGCCCGAACCGTGGGAACCGCAGAGTCACGGTGCGCGGCTAGTGCCCGATATCGGCCACGACGGCATGTTTGCAGCCGTGTTCACACGCTCCGGGTGAACTGCAGCGGTCAGGGTCCGCTGTGAGGGCATATCGTGCAGGACGTGGACAGACCGGTGAAAACAAAGATCTTGACCGTCTCAGATGGTGTCGTTCACGGCACCCGTGAGGACCGCAGCGGGGCCGCGCTTGAGGATTACCTCATCGCGCAGGGTTGTTCGGTGGTCGAGCGAGGTGTTGTTGCGGATGGCGTCGACAGTGTCGCAGCCGAACTCCGCCGACTGGCCGATGGGTTCCACGGTCTGATCGTGACCACCGGTGGGACAGGATTCGGACCGCGCGACCTCACCCCCGAAGGTACTCGCGTGATCCTCGAACGTGAGGCGCCGGGCCTGGCTGAGGCGATGCGGTTGGTGAACCCGCTCGGGCGGTTGTCGCGCGGCATCGCGGGCACCATCGGTACTGCGCTGGTGCTGAACGTTCCGGGTTCGACCAAGGGCTGTGTCGAATGTGTCGATGCGGTGATCGATGTCGTCGGCCATGCCGTTGCGCTGATGGTCGACAACCAGGACGCGCATCCGCATGGTGGCTGAGAGTCATATGCGACGAGCAATCGCCGCCGCGGCGGAGGCTCGCCTCGTAGCCTCACCCAACCCCTGGGTCGGTGCGGTAGTTGTGGACAAAGATGACCGAGTGGTCGGAATCGGTGCTACCTCGGCACCTGGCGGTGATCACGCTGAGATTGAAGCGATCGCGTCAGCTGGTGCACTCTGTCGAGGATCGACGTTGTACTCCACGCTCGAACCGTGCTGTCACCGTGGTAGGACTGGTCCATGTACCGATGCCATCAGCAAGGTGGGTATTGCTCAGGTCGTCTATGGGATCGATGATCCCGACCCCCGGGTCGCTGGTCGAGGAGCGGAGCGCCTGCGCGAGATGGGGGTCGCTGTGACCAGCGGTGTGCTGCACTCGGAGATCGAAGCTCAGCTCGCCGCCTATGTGTGTCACAGACGGACCGGACGACCGTTCGTGATCCTCAAGCTGGCTGCGACGCTGGACGGCCATATCGCTCTGGCCGACGGGTCGAGTAGCTGGATCACCGGCGACGCAGCTCGCGCAGACGTGCATCGTCTACGTGCTGAGTCCGACGCGATTCTGGTCGGAGCTGGCACTGTGCGCGCCGATGATCCACGTCTAACAGCTCGGGATTTCGCGCCGTCGGATTCCACGATCGATGGGCCGTTCGATCCGCGGCGCTACGTGTTGGGTTCAGCGATCCCCGACGCGGCGATGGTGGCCCCTGCCACCATCGTTGGCGGTCCGCTGACCGAGGTGCTCGACCAGATGGGCGCCGACGGAGTGCTACAACTTCTCGTCGAAGGGGGAGCGGAGGTGGCCGCACAGTTCGCGAGAGCGGATCTGGTCGACCGTTTCATCATCTACTACGCACCTGCATTGGCGGTGGGCGACGATGCGGTCTCGATGTTTGCCGGCAGCGCGGTCGAGTCGATGGCCGAGTTGGTCCGAGGCCGGTTCGACACGGTGACCCGAATCGGTGAAGACATCCGAGTCGAGGTCGTTCCCGTCTCGCGTGGTGCGAACTTGTGACGGCGGTATTGCGGCTAGTCGGTTTCGGGCCCGCTTGATATCGACACAAACGCCATTTGGATCTGTGCGAGCGCGTCGCGCACCGTCGGCTCTTCTTCGCCCAACTTGCCCTCGAGTACACCAGCGATCGCCGACATTGCGTCGATGGCGATCTTCGCCTCATCCATGGTCGGCGGCTCGTTGCTCAGGTGAATCGCGGCTAGTTCATACAGCCCCATCATGTGATTGAGTACAACGATCGCCGCCGGTGTCTCGGCGAGACGTTTGCGTGCCTCAGCCATCTCTTCGCCGATCTGGTTGGCTTGAGCTTTCTGCTCATCGGTCAGATCCTCGTAGGTGGGTTCGGGTCCTGGAACCGGCGTGTGTTCTGGCTCCGAATTGCCTACCGTTCGTTCTCCATCGGGTGTCCACAAGGTCATGTTCAGTCCTTTTAGGGGCGAAGGTGATACTCTAAGCCGCTGACAACTACACGCAAGCGGGGTCCCAACCCCCACCCGGTCGCCAGCGGCGTCCCGGGTTTCCGTCTCACTCGGACGAACGACCGCGATCGCGGTCGGGTATTCGTGGTGCGCTCGGTGTCTTGGGACTCGCAGACAGGAGTACCACGCATGGGGAGTGAGCGGCGATAGCACCGCCGAAGAACAACGAGCCTCGTATCAATGATCGAATCCGTGCTCGCGAAGTACGGCTGGTAGCAGCCGACGGCGAGCAAGTTGGTATTCGTCCATTGCCCGAAGCACTACAGATGGCACGAGACGAAGATCTCGACCTGGTGGAGGTTGCCGACAAGGCTAATCCGCCGGTGTGTCGCATCATGGACTATGGAAAGTTCAAGTATGAGACGGCACAGCGAGATAAGGAATCTCGAAAGAAGGCCTCTCACGTCACGGTGAAGGAGATGAAGTACCGGCCCAAGATCGGGCAGGGAGACTTCGACACCAAGACGCGTAAAGTCGAGCAGTTTCTCGGCGAGGGAAACAAGGTCAAGGTCACGATCATGTTTCGCGGCCGAGAGATGCAGCACCCCGAACTGGGTCGCAAAATTCTTGACCGGGTTGCCGAAGTAGTGTCGGAGGTCGGCCAGGTTGAGCTCTATCCCAAACAGGATGGGCGCAACATGATCATGGTGCTCATTCCCGGCAAAGCCAAGACCAAGAAGGAGAAACCGCGGCCTGCGCCCGCTCCGGTATCGGAGATACCGAGCGAGTCGGAGCCTGCTGTTTCACCAACTGCCTCGGAGCCTACTGTTCCACCAACTGCCGACGACGCTGCCCCCGCGGCGACCGACGGCTGATACCAACCGCCACACGTGTGGCTAAATCTGACGAAAGCTGACGTACCGGGCGGTACGTGACAGGAGCTGAACATGCCCAAGATGAAAACGCACTCAGGCGCGCGCAAGCGGTTCAAGGTGACCGGGACCGGCAAGATTCGGCGCGAGAACTCGAACCTCAATCACATTCTCGAGAAGAAGGCACCGAAGCGGAAGCGCAACCTACGCGGCACCACAGAGGTCGCCAAGGCTGATCTGCCGAAGATCAAGCGTCTTCTCGGCAAGTAGCACACGGTCGTCGTCGACGACCAAATCAAGTACATCAACTGTTGTAGACGCGGCGCTGTATTTCCCGCCGCATTTGAAGGGAGCATGTGGCCATGGCCCGCGTAAAGCGATCCGTACACAGCAAGAAACACCGCCGTTCAACGCTCAAGAAGGCTAAGGGCTATTACGGCAACAAGAGCCGATCGTTTCGTTCGGCCAAGGAACAGGTACAGCATTCCGGTGCCTACGCGTTCCGAGACCGCCGTGCCAAAAAGGGCCAATTCCGTCGGCTCTGGATTCAGCGCATCAATGCGGCGTGCCGCCAGAACGGTACCAATTACAGTCGCTTCATCGCCGGACTCAAGCATGCCGAGGTCGACGTCGACCGCAAGGTGCTGGCCGATCTAGCGGTGACCGATCCGGCCGCGTTCAGCCAACTTGTGACCATTGCCAACGAGGCCGTATCTCAGAACGCTTGACGTAGGACTTCGTGGCCGATTTCGACGCGCTCGAACGATTAGGCGCCGGTAGCCGGCGTCTAAAGACCATCCGGGCGCTGTCCGGTGACGCTCGGGCGAGAACCGACCACGGAAGGCTGATCGTCGAGGGCACAACTTCGGTGCTCGAGGCGATTACGCACCAGGTCCCCGTCGACGCACTGGTGTTTTCCGACACGACGCAAGGTCACGACGCATGGGTGGCTCTGTCGATGTTCGACGGACCTTGCGAGGTCGTCGACGCTGAGATTCTCGGTCGAGCGGCGTCGACCGCTTCGACGCCACCTGTTCTTGCCATCGCTGGAATACCCGACCACGCCATGCCGACGTCCTACCGGCTTGTGGTAGCCGCTGACGCGATTGCGGACCCCGGCAACGCCGGCACATTGATGCGCATAGCGGAAGCCGCCGGCGCCGATGCGCTGTTCGAGCGCCCCGACCAACGGCCGCGACCGCCGCTCGACGAGCGCGGCGAGCTGTAGCGCCGGACCGTCGAACGGCGACGTGGCGGGCCGGGGTGATCAGTCCGTGACCCACGGCGGACGCTTGGCGTGCGGGTGGCGGGTACCCGTCATCTGCCCGTGGGCCCAGGCGAGCTCCTCGAAGCTGGCCTTGCCGACGGGCATGTGCATCAGCGCCAGGCGGTCCAGACGGAACTCGACGCGCCCGGCCTGGGCCTCCTGCACGGCCTTGCCGACCTGTTTAAGGTTGGCCATGGTCCGGTTTGTCTCGTAGGCTTGATACAGGTGGTAAACGCTGGCGATCAGGGAGAAGTGCCGGCGGGAGAAATCTGCTACCCGAATCCAGTTGCCGGCGCGTTCGTCCTGCCGGGCC
>JADFOM010000064.1 GCA_022562835.1 Acidobacteriota bacterium
TCCCGTGACCATATAGTAAATGGCCAGCCATGGGTTGATTGGGCCCAGGTTACCGCCGTCTGTGCCCGCACTCACTTGCACACCGTGGTTGTAGGCCGTGCGGTAAGGCGGACCGCCACCGAAGTTGCCTGCATAGTTTTGGCTTTGAGACGAAAAGCCAGCACCCAGTGCCTGCAATCGATCCAGCGTATCTTCCGATACATCGAATACATGCGCCAACTGCCAACGGAGATCGGTAATCGGCGCCAGTGCATGCACCAATTCCCACTCATCCAAGAAAGCGGAGGCCTGGTTGTCGGGTATGGCATGCTGATGATGATTGAGGCCATTTAAAGCCATCAATAATGCCGCATCCGCATAATAAGCGGGAAGCGGTATCGATCCACCCAGATCACTATTCACCACAAATTCCCCCAAGGACACATTTCGTAACATGGCGGTCCCGGGTGGATCGTTGAGCAACCGGTCTACATTGTTATTCAGGCTGTTCAATGAGGAGTTTCGATCCTGTGAGCCCAGTGCCTGACGCACTCTCAGGAATGCGACGCTGTTGTCGTAAAATGGGCGAACAGCAACGTCATTGACTGGGTCGCCCGAGAAACTGAATATGCTGGTCAGGCCCACGCCAGCGGACCATCCCATAAGAGCCAGGGTCTCACGCTTTCGATCATCCGTGCTGTGTTCCGCCGCCAGGGCACTGCGGGCCGCAGAATCGTTGCTGATGCTGCCATCGGTGGCGACGGTTATGCCGCGCGATTCGAAATAGTTCGCGGCGGCAGAGTTGGCCGTGCTGGGTCCACCAAAGCCTGCGGAGATAAATACCGGCCGGTCTACGTTGTCCAGGCACTGGCGACTGGGTAAACCGGCGCTGGTCAAATTGGCAGCATCGCCTTCGGCAGCAAACTGAGTGGTCGTTATGCCGCCGATCGCGGTGACAAAGTTATCTACCGTGGCGTCGCCCGAGACAACTGGAATTGAGCGCACCTGAACTTCGCGGTTCAGAATGTCGATGGTGTCCTGGCAGGAAAAGGCGTTGTCCATCTGCGCCACATTGTTTCCCGGACGCCCTGCACGATCAAACCAATGCACGTGGTTGTCGATCAAGCCCGGCATGAGCACCCGGCCTTGCAAATCGATTTGTTGCGCACAATCACCCAGTAACGGGGCATCGATTACACTGATTTTTCCGTCCAATATCTCCAGTGATGACACCACCGTACCCAGCGGGTCCATGGTCAAGATTGTGCCATTGTGAAAACCAATATCGCATTCACCATCAGAATTGACTTGCCACAAGGGATCAGCGCTGTCTTGTTCCAATAAGGCGCCGAAGTAACCGTCATTGCCAGCGCCAGAACGGTCGATTATCGTTTGTCCACTAGCCTCTTCAAAATCCCAGTAGCCCACCAACTGAGCAGCGTCCGGATCCACGCCGGCAACAAAAATCTTCGGGTCGCCATAGGGGTTGGGTCCGGGATCAAACATCGGTGTCATCAGAACGTGTGTGTAGAACTCGCCACGGAACTCGAGCGGCGCCGAATCATTCCAGCTGGCCCAGATTGCACGAATCGCCTGCACCATCTCTCTCATCCGAGCGGCAGGCGACGACCACGGCATAGAGAACCGTTTCGTGATGTGCGGTTTGATCTGTGAGCCAAGTCCCAGAATGAAACGTCCCTCCGAAAGTTTGTGAAGGTCATAACCGATGTTGGCGAGCGTCATCGGATTGCGGGCAAAGGCGACAGCAATCCCCGTGCCGATCTCGACTCGGCTGGTGTTTTGCGCCGCAACAAGCGCAGGAAAGAACGGGTCGTGCTTGAGTTCCGCGGTGAACACACCGTCGTATCCAGCCTCTTCTAGAATCGAGGAGCGTTTCGCAGCCTCGACAAGGTCGTCCTGGATTCCACCGTCGATCTTCAATGTTTCGGTCCCCTCTGACCCACGATTTGTCGCTGGCCTGGTCGAATGTGACTGCCTATGCTCATCGCACTGCGCCACAAAGGAGACCACATGGGTCGCATCTTCGTATATTCCGGCAAGATCAGCCGACCATGGATCGCCCGATAATGGCCGCTGGCGATCACCCACTCGAGGTCTCCTCGCGCGTCATAGACGCGGGCGAGAGCGACGAGGCCACCAACCGTCTCACCAACGAGCTCAGCGAGCTGGCCGACGACATCTCGATCGTCGAATCGTTCTCTCACGTCATCACATTCCGTACAGAGGATGGATTGGTGTGTTTCGACACGAGCCACGCAAACTCAGCCGTCGCGGTGACCGAGGCGCTACGCACATGGAGCGACGATCGGGTGCACTCGCTCGTCTACACCCATGGACACATCGATCACGTCGGAGGCAGCGGTGCAATCGCAGCCGACGCCGAGCGACGCGACCACGCTGTTCCGGCGGTTGTGGGCCACGAGGCGATTGCCGCGCGGTTTGAGCGATATGACAAGACCAACGAATACAACATAACTATCAACGCGCGGCAGTTCGGCAATGTAGGCCGCAGCGGAGTGCCGATGATGACGGGGTCGGACCGCTTCTTGCCCCCGGACACGTTGTGGCCGACGCTCACGTTCGACGAGTCGCTCTCGGTGAAGATCGGCGACACGGAGTTCGTGCTTCACCACGATCGCGGCGAGACCGACGATCACTGCTGGGCATGGGTTCCGTCGCGCAAGGCTTTGTGTGTAGGCGACTTCGTCACATGGGTCTTCCCCAACGCTGGTAACCCCCAGAAGGTGCAGCGCTACCCGCTCGAATGGGCCAAGGCTCTGCGCAAGATGATGGCCTACGAAGCTGAGCTGTTATTGCCGGCCCATGGGCTGCCAATCGAGGGAACCGGACGTATCAACCGAGTGCTCGACAACCTGGCCGAAGCGCTGGAGTTCCTCGTAGCCGAGACGATCGCGGCGATGAACGCTGGGGCACCGCTCGACGAGATCATCCATGCGGTCAAGCTGCCCGAGGAAACTTTAAAACGGCCGTGGATGCAACCGATCTATGACGAGCCCGAGTTCGTTGTCCGCAACATCTGGCGCCTCTACGGCGGCTGGTGGGATCTGAAACCCGACACCCTCAAACCATCACCGCGCGCTGTGTTTGCATCAGAGGTCGCGACGTTGTCAGGTGGTGTGGAGGTCCTGGCAGAGCGTGCCAAGGCGGTGATGGACGCCGGAGATCATCGCCTCGCGTGTCACCTGATAGAACTCGCAATCGATGCGGACTGGTCGAACCGCGCTACTCACGAGGCGCGTGCCGAGATCTATTCACAACGCCGCCGTGCCGAACTCAGCCTGATGGCCAAAGGCATCTACGCCGGCGTCATACGCGAGTCCCGCGATCTGTCTTGATGTTTTTCTGACCCCTAGAGCGCCCTTTTGGGCGCTCTAGCGGTCAGAAAAACAGAGAATCAGAGGTAATTGGGCAGGTCCGAGGCGACTTCCTCGGGGGTGGTCGGTGGGGCATAGCGCTTGAGCACGGTCCCGTCGCGACCGACGAGGAACTTCTCAAAGTTCCAAGTGATGTCAGCTGTGTCGCCCTCGCCTGGTTGTGCCGTCTTGAGCAGCGTGTAGAGCGCTGCCTCGTCGTCGCCGTTTACCTCAATTTTGGAGAACATCGGGAAATCGACGTCGTACTCCGACGACGCGAACTCTGCGATCTCCGCATCGGTGCCTGGCTCCTGTCCACCGAACTGGTTACAAGGAAAGCCGAGAACGGCGAATCCCTGGTCAGCGAAATCGTGATGAATCGTACGCAGACCTGCGTACTGAGGTGTCAGCCCTCATTTAGTCGCAACGTTGACTACCAGACAGACCTTTCCCTCGAAGTCACCAAGCGATACCGAATCACCGGTGATCGATGTCATCTCCAGATCATGGAACCCCATCTGCATTCCTCTCATTAGTGAACTTCACTCACCCTACGGGCTAACACTCACACGACGATGGTCAGCCACGTTGACCGCTAGGTCCCCTAGGTCCCATCGCGCAACAGGCGTCGAAGGATCTTGCTAGACCTCCACGTTGACCGCTACGTCTGATCGCGCAACAGGCGCCGAAGGATCTTGCTAGACCTCCCGGTTGACCGCTACGTCTGATCGCGCAACAGGCGCCTAAGGATCTTGCCTGACGCCGACTTGGGGATTTCGTCGGTGAACTCGACGATGCGGATCTGCTTGTAGCTAGCCACCTTGCCCTTGACGAACGACTGGACCTCCTCGGCACTGACCGAAGCGTCAGGCTTGGTCACGACGAACGCCTTTGGCAGCTCGCCGGCCTCCTCGTCTGCTATCCCGATCACCGCTACGTCCGCTATCGCCGGGTGGGTCAACAACAGCGCTTCGAGCTCAGCCGGTGGTACCTGGAATCCCTTGTATTTGATCAGCTCCTTGAGCCGATCGACGATGTAGCAGTGCCCATCGGCATCGATCTTTGCAACGTCGCCGGTGTGCAACCAACCGTCTGAGTCGATCGTGTGGCTGGTCTCTTCTGCGTTGTTGAGATAGCCCTTCATAACCTGCGGACCCCGAATCCACAGCTCGCCCACACCGTCGACCGGTTGATCGACACCCTCTTCGTCAACGATGCGACACTCGGTGTTGGACACGGTTAAACCCGAAGAACCCGGCCTGAAACCACCCCGCGGCGTGGCATGCGATACCGGTGACAGCTCGGTCATCCCGTATCCCTGCACAACGTCGCAGCCCACACGCTCAGATGCCTCACGCGCCAACTCGGCACCAAGCGGGGCTGCGCCCGAGAACACGAGATTCAGCGACGAGAGGTCGTGCTCGTCGATGACCGGATGCTTCGCCAGCGCCAAGACCATTGGAGGTACGACAAAAAACTGCGTTATGTGATGTGTTTCGATCAAGGTGAGTGCCTGGACCAGGTCGAAACGAGGCACCGATACAACGGTTACGTCATTGGCCAAAAGACCATTCATCAGGACCTGCATCCCGTAGATGTGGAAGAAGGGCAGAGCCGCGAGCGCCAGTTCGTGTTCGCCATACGTGAGCACGTGATCCATCTGGGCGATGTTGGCCACCAGGTTGCGATGCGTGAGCATCACACCCTTTGGCAGCCCGGTCGTGCCCGACGAGTAGGGCAGTACGGCAATGTGCTCGGCCGGGTCGAGCGCGACCTGGTCAATTGGATCTCCGTACAACGATTCCAGTGATGTCGCCCCCTCGGCTTCACCGAAAACCACTATCTCGTTTACGGGCGTGTCAACTATTGCCGCGGCGGCGAGCTCCATCGCTGCGGGAAGCGTCACGATCATAGAAGCACCAGAGTCGATCAGCTGATGACGAATCTCGTCAGGGGTGTAGGTCGGGTTCACCGTCGTGACGGTGCCGCCGGCGCGAACCGCCCCGTGGAAGGCCACCGCATACTCGGGCATGTTCGGTGCCATGATCGCAAGCGTTGAACCTGTGCCGAACCCTCGGGCCGACAAACCTCCCGCTAGGCACTTGACCGCTTCGAATAGTCGGGCGAAAGACCACTCCTCACCGCTCACACCCTCGATCATCGCAATTCGGTCCCCAAGCTCATCGGCCCTTGCAAAAACAAGATCGGTGATCGTTCCTCGCGGAATCTCGACGTCGGGCAACGGACTGGAATGAATGATCGTCATGCCCATAGCATGCGCGAGCCTGCGCCGCCGCACAAGTAGCGAGGCCTACTGTGGGAAGTCGTGGCCCCTGAGTTGGTGATATTCGACTGCGACGGCGTGTTGGTGGACAGCGAAAGGCTGATGATCCACTACGAGTCGATCGGACTGCGAAAAGCAGGTTTCGATATCAGCGCGGACGAAATCGCCCAGCGTTACGTGGGCTTGAGCTACGCCGACATGAAAGCCGGGCTGGAAACACAATTCGCCAGCAAGATTCCAGATGGTCTTCTCGAGGCCATCGAAGCCGATGTGCTGTCACGGTTCGCGGCCGAACTCGAGCCGATCGACGGAATGGCAGAACTCTTGGCCTCATTGTCGCTGCCGACCTGTGTGGGATCCTCAAGTGACCCGGAGAGGATCGAGCTGTCGCTAGATGTCACCGGGCTCAGCACCTTCTTTGATCGTGAGCGAATCTTTTCGGCAACGATGGTCGAACGAGGAAAACCAGCGCCCGATCTGTTCGAGCACGCCGCGGCGCGGTGTGGTGTCGGTCCAGTTCACTGCATCGTCGTCGAGGACAGTCCCCACGGGGTTAGCGCCGCGGTCGCAGCAAACATGGCCGTCGTAGGGTTCGCTGGTGGCGGACATGCGAGTGCCGCTCTCACTCAGCGTCTACACGATGCCGGCGCTGTCACAGTCGCCCGACACGCGGACGAACTCGCCGCACACCTAACGGCACTATCGCCCTAACTCACTCGCCGACGAGCCACAGCTTGACCGCTTGGCGGTAGGCCTCCGGTCCCACGCGTTCACCAAGCACACGTCCAGCGGCGACCTCGCTGGCGAACGAGATACCGGCGTCGGTCGTCGCTTTAGAAACGGCGCCAATCACCTCCTCATAGTTCGACCAGACCAAGGTCGTTTGACTACCTGGTCCGACCATCCAGTCGTCCTCGGCCACATCGATCTCACGAGACAGCGCAAGATCACCCTCGAGGAACTCGTTCAACACAGTGCCAGCAGCACCTGCGGCCGCGACCTGTTCGGCCAAGACCGACGGCGAAGAAGGTGACGGGCTGCGCGGATCCTGGTATGGAATCCATTCCTCCACAGCAATTGGGTCTCCGAAAAGATCGAAGGTCTCTGCGGAGTTCGTAAGGCGACGCACTTCGGTGACTGGCCGAGGCGACAGGTAGGCCAGCTTCGCTCCCCAGGCCACGACGTAGGTGTCATGCATAGCCGCATGCATTGTAAAGAGTGCCTTGATCGCGTCGTCGCCGGTCATCGCCGACGACGTGATCACCGATCGAGCCAACTCGTTCCAAGTCAATGCGCTGTGCTCTGTGGTCCAGGCGGCAACCTCTGCACGAGCCGCGTCATCAAGCATCGACGCCGACGCGGCTATCGAAAGCACTTCGTCGAGATATGGGCCAGGTTCGCGGGGTGGCGGATGTGGGGGTTCGACTGGATAGAGCAGTTCTGGATCGGTCAGCGCGAACGTAGCTACGTCACCCCAGTGGTACGTCTCAAACCCTTGCGTCTCGTTCGACTCTGGATCCTCGGTTATAACTGGACGGCCGCTGGAGTCCGTCACCGCTCCGGTGGGCGCTGGCAGAGGTCGCCACGCGGTCTGGTCGGACTCCGTCTGGTCGGGGTCCTCGGTCGGTATTACACGATAGAAGAAGTCCTCGCCGGAGCCGTCGGTCTCGTGCTCGTCAAGAACCAACGTTGCCATGCGTGCGCCAAACTCCGCTGGCGATTCGATCCCCGGGGTAACGTCGCTCAGACCATGGCCGTCACGATATTTCTCGACCTCAGCCAACGACACCACTGAATCATCAAAGAGTTCTTCAAACACAACCACAGCCGCTGCGTTCAGTGCAACGTCGATGCTCGCCGGATCGAACCCCGCGACGATGGCTCTGTGGCCTCCGTCAGGAATCACCCCAGAAGCCTCTCCGTCGAACACCGCCCACGTCTCATACAGTGCTTGGTCCAGAATGAATAGTCGTCGAGCGTCGACCGTCTCGGGCCAGACGCCATGGTCGCGAATCAGTTCTGTCGCAAACGTGTTGATCTCAACGACCGTCGAGGGATCCTCGAGTGTCGCCGGATCGGCCGGATCACTCGAAGAACTACATCCACCGATGGATAACGCCGCCGCGGTGACGAGCGCGCACACCCGAAGAGGGACCATGTCTTCCTATCGGCGCGTCGATGCCGGGCCTGAGGAACTGGCTATGCGTCTTCGGTTGGCGGCGGCCGGTAGAACACAGCCAGAAGTCCCACACCCGCTGCCAGCCCCAGACCGGCCGATATCGCCATGCCGGTCCATCCGTCGAGATCGTGATCGATGTCGAGCGCGGCATCGAGCGACCAATCGCCCGGTCCGAAGGTTGCGAGCGAAACGGCGACGATGGCCAGAATGAACACGTACTCCCAGCCCTCTTTGATGATGAAGAACCCGTTGTATCGATGCACGGTCCATCCCGCCACCACCATTAGGCCTACCAACCCGGCCGCCGCGAACGGGGTGAGGAGACCCACGACCAGCAACATTCCGGTGACGACCTCGGTCGTCGCTGCCAACCTCGCATGCACATGGCCGGGGCGCATTCCCATGCTGTCGAACCATCCGGCGGTACCCGGGAGGCGGCCACCATGGAAGAACTTGCCATAGCCGTGCGCTGCGATGGTCAGACCAAGCGCCACCCTCAACAGCAATAGAACAACGTTGATCTCATCGGGTAGTGCGGTTTCCACTGACCATCCTTCGTTCGCCTCTACCCCGCACCCTAACTGGGGTTCGTGGGTGGCATACAGTTCAACCGATGACAGCGCGCGGGGCCCACACCCCATACATCGTTTCGACGCTGCGGTCCGCTTTCGCGCCGGTCCACGGTGCTCTCGCCCGCTACCATCCCGTCGACCTCCTGGCAGAGATCATCTGCGGGGTAAAAGATGGCGGTCTCTTCGAAGAAGACCCGCTCATGTTCTGTGCGGTGCCCGAGCCGGTCGGCGCGCAGGCCGGCAACGTTGCCGAGGCAGCGATGGCTGTAGCTAGCTGGCCGCTCGAACGACCGCCCGTCATCCTTAGCGGGGGCGAGTTCTGCGGGCTGGCGGCCCTCAACGCAGCGCTTGACGCAGTGCGGACAGGGCGAAGCGATGTAGCTCTAGCCACCGGTGTTGCGAGCGCTTCGGTCGTCCCACCAGGCGCCTCGCTGAGAAGCCGAGACTTTGGGCGTGCGTGGGCAGACCACTCACCGCCACCTTCTCCGTCACAGGCATGCGAACAGAGAGCGAGGGCAAGGGCGATCGGTCGAGATCAGCTGCGTGAATGGGCCGACCGGATGCGCAACCAGGACAACTCACCAAACGACACGCCCTGGATCCACTCGATCGTCGAACCCTCGAGCGGAACGACACCATCAGCTGACGAAGCACCAAACGACCTGGGTGACGAATGCACGATGTTCGAGGATGACGGGGTCATCACCGCGTCGAGCTGGGCAGGAATCAGCGATGGTGCGGCGGTCGTGGTAATCCACCGAAGGCACGATGGCCCAGCTGCCGCGGTTGTGCAGCGCTGCGCGTGGAGATCTCAACTCCCCCCCAAAGCGGCCCTAACAGCACTCACCGAGGACATCGCCTGGTCGACGGTGGACTCGCAGTGCGCCGTAATCGATCTCGAGATTGTCGACGCGCTCGGGCTCGATCCCGACACCGTCAATCTCCTCGGCTCGCCGCTGCTGCGCGGCCGGCCGCAAGGAGTGTCGAACCTGGCGGCGGCCATCGACGGGCACCAACTCGCCTTGAAAACGGCGCTGCCTGGCCTGATCGTGTGCGCCAGCGTCGAGGGTTCGGTCGAAGCGGTGCGCGTTGAGCCGGCATAGAACTCGCCGACCCTTCTGGCGCGGCGGATCTCCGCGCCGGCACCTCCGTGTGCATAGGGCACTAGCCTGAAACTATGTCGGATTTGGTACGGCTCGCGCTCGCGCTCGGCGCGGCAGCGATACTCATACGAATTGGTATGGGTTTCCTGCGATCGCTCGCACAGCCGATTCCCGAGCCGCCGCCAGCGGGCGAACTCCGTAACGTAAAGCTCCAGTATCGGTGCAGCATCTGCGGCACGGAGGTGCGTATGACCAGCGCGACTGACCTCGAACCCGAGCCGCCACGTCATTGTCTCGAGGACATGGACCTGATGTCACCCATCGAATAGTTATCCACAGGGTGTGGGTAAACCTGGGGGAAGTTACATCTCTGTAATTGAGCTCGTGAGCGCGACTCGCTCAGCGATACTGCGTGGCCGTGATAATTCCAGCCAGGATCAGACCGAGGCCACCGAGCAGAAACAAGTTGTTTGCAGAACCCGGCAACACCTCGGTGTAGTTGAGAAAAATCGTCGCTATCCCAAGGCCGAGTAGAGCGAACATCAATATGGGCACCCAGACCGGTGACGGTGCGAGCTTGGTCGCATCACGCTCCAGGTCACGCTGAGCCGATTCCGGGCGAGTTCCTTTGGCGGTGGTCCGTCCGGTTCCTTCGACTCTGCGCTTCTGTGGTCGTGGCATGACCTCAGGTTAACCGGCCTTTGAGGAATGGTGAGCAACCAACCCCCTTGCGTTGCTACGGTCAGCACGATGAAGCGAGTACTCGTTATCGACAACTACGACTCGTTCGTTTACAACCTCGTCCAGTACATCGGTGAAATCGGTGCAGAACCCATCGTCGCCCGTCACGACGCGATCACCAACGACGAGGTAGCAGCGCTCGATCCCGATGCAATCCTGATCAGCCCGGGCCCCGGCACACCGGACGACGCTGGAATCTCCAACGAAGTGATCGACCGATTCTCTGGAGCGATCCCCATCCTCGGGGTCTGCCTCGGCCACCAATGCATCGCTCAGTGCTTCGGCGCGTCCATCGTTCGGGCGGAAACGGTGATGCATGGGAAGACCTCGGTTTTCGAGCACGACAACAAGGGCGTCTTTGCCGGTCTGCCCTCCCCTGTCGAGGCACCCGCTATCACTCG
>JADFOM010000065.1 GCA_022562835.1 Acidobacteriota bacterium
CCGAGATCGTGGAAGCAATCGCTGAACTCGCCCGCGACGATGTTCGCCTTCACGACTTTACGACGACCGCAGCGAGCGAGGTCGACGCACTAATAGCGGCACGAGTCGACGATGCTGAGGGCCTGTACGTCCTTCACGGTCCGTCACAATTCGAGCAACTAGCGGGACTCTTGAGCGCGGCTGATCTCGTCGTATTGGCCCAACAGCAGGGTTCGGAAATATCGAAGACGCAAGTCCCGGCCAAGGTCTCGGACGCAACGGCAGTCGGATGTCCCGTGCTCGTACCGGACAGCACGGTCTTCGACGATCTATTGAGCGCCGGGCTGGTTTACACATACCAGCCCGGTGGCTTGAGCAAAGCCATGGAGGAGATCCTTGAAGCGGGTGGCGATACCACCGCTGCGAGACGACGTCAGGATCGCTTTGCGTCCGAACTCTCCCTCGACGCAAACCGGGCACCGATGGCGGCCGCTCTACGTGTTGCCGAGCAGGTGCATCATTCTTCGGGCACGCGACCGAGCGGCGAGCTACATGCGACGATCAAGGCTCACTATCGGCGCCGTCGAGACATGCGCGGCGATGGATCGATGTTTGACGCCCAACCGAACTGGCCGGTTGGAGAGGGTCCCGAGCCGGCCTATGACATCGCCTTTTTCTGGAAGCAGAACGACTCAGGTCTCTATGGTCGGCGCTGCGACATGGTCGTCGCGCAGGCACTGGCGCAGGGGCGCGTTCGCAAGGCCATACATTTCGACGCGCCGGTTTCACCTGCTCGACTAGTGCATTTAGTGCCGCCGGCCAAGTTCAAACTTCCAAACGAAGCGGACTTCGTGCTCGCGAACGTGCTGGACAGGCATCTTTGCGATGTTGACCAGGAGGCGCTAGCTCGCCGCGTCTATATCCACACCGAAGAAGACCAGAGCGTCGGCTATTTCATGGGCGAAAGGATGAAATCGATCGATGCCTACGGCGACTTTGTTCTCCAACAGCTCGAAGAGAACGGGATGGACCCTTCACGGACCCTCGCCTGGATCTGGCCGGTAGCGCCGGGCATCGAACACGTCCTCGACGCTGTCCCATTCGCCGGGGTGATCTGCGATCTCGTTGACGATCAGCGGATGTGGCCGAATCTCTCCGAGGCCTACCGAGAACAGCTCGACGTCGGGTATCTGACCGCCATTGAAGCGGCAGACGTGGTCTTCACTAACTCACCGTCGAATGCCGCTGCGTTCCATGACTTCGCGAAGGCGATCACGGTCGTTCCCAACGGGGCCGAACTTCTCGCAGATACGGACTCGTCGAGGCAGCAAGCCCCGTCTATCGAGGGGCTCGTTGACGGACCTGTGCTCGGCTATGTCGGAAACATGCGCGACCGCGTCGACTGGGATCTCCTCGAGGCCGTCGCTGCCAATGACCCGAGCTGGAACGTTGTTCTCGCCGGCGAGGTCGGGCCTGACTCGCCAGCGTTTTCGCTCGCCGGCCGGTTTGCCAATGTGCACTTGCTCGGCGTAGTGCCCTACCAAAAGGCCCGCGAGTTGATCGCCTCGTTCGACGTCGGCCTCATACCTCACCTGATCACGGACCAGAGCATGAGAATGGACCCGCTAAAGCTCTACAACTTCGTAGCACTCAATGTTCCCGTGGTCTCCACAGCACATCCGTCCGCCCGTGCCTTCGCCTCGGGTGTTGCGATCGCAGAAACTCCGAAGCAGTTCTGCGAGGCCATTGCCACGGCCTTGACGTCTGCGCATCGCCGTGCGCCGGCCAGCGATCTTGAGGCCATTTCATGGCGTAGGCGTGTCGAGCAAATGTTCTTGATGGTCGACGGACTAGGTGTTTCAGTCACGGCGTCTCTAAGCAATGAGTAGACGGCGGGGTTCACGCTGGCCGAACCTGATCATCGCAGGGGCGCAGAAGGCTGGTACGACCTGGCTACACAACTGCCTGGATCGTCATGACCGGGTACAGATGTCGTCGCCCAAGGAGCTCTTCCATTTCGGTATGGACGACTGGAACGATCCGTCGCGGCGCGCCGAGTATCGGGCACACTTCTCGCCAGAACCCGGCATCGTCGTCTGGGGAGAGTCGACACCCAGTTACCTTTGGCGACGGGACGGATCTACCCAGTTCACCCCGCAGCCGAATAGTGGAGGAGATTCCGCCGACGCTATTCGGTCGACACTCGGCGACGAGGTTTCGGTGATCGTCTTGTTGCGCAACCCGGTCGAGCGGGCCATCGCCGGAGCGCGCCACCAAATGGTGATGGGACGCCTCGATCCAGAGGATAGTATTTTCGATGCAGACCCCGAGTTGGGAATCATCGACCTCGGCTTCTACGCCCGCCACGTCGGTCATTGGATCGAGGTGTTCGATCCCGGTCAAATCTGCGTGCTGCTCTATGACGACCTCGAGGAATCCCCCATTGAACTCCTGGGCCGGGCCTTTGCATTCCTGGGGCTGTCGGTCGATTCCCTCGATGACCATCAGGTTGAGTTGAGTCGTCAGCGCTCCAACACCCACGACCAGCTCCGTCGACGACTCGGGGTTGACAGCACGGTCGATCTCGTCGTCCGGCCCGAGGACGTCCTTGCGCTCGAAGAGCTGTATCAAGAGGACCACGCGTTCGTCTCATCTATCACAGGAAATGAGCTTTCGGCCTGGAGCAATACCGATGTGATGATCGAAAAGCTGTGCACAACCTCCTGACCGTCGCGTTGATAGCAGTTACGTCTCGTTCAGAACGAAGAAATCGAAAAGGAACCCTGCGTTGTTTCCATTCTGGAAGGTAGCCATCGAGCCCGTGCTGCGGGCCGCCAACGCCCGGCGCATCGTTGAGATCGGCGCGCTGGCTGGGGAACATACGGAGCTGCTGTTAGACACGATGGGAGAGGATGCTGAACTGCATGTCATCGACCCGGTTCCGCAGTTCGACCCCGACGAACACCGGGAACGCTTCGGTGGCCGCTACGTGTTTCACCGAGATATCTCACACAACGTGCTGCCACGACTCGAGCCCATGGACGCTGCGCTGATCGACGGTGATCACAACTGGTACACCGTCTATCACGAGCTGAGACAGCTCGCAGAAGTCTCCGAACGGGCCGCTGTGGCACTGCCGGTCATGTTGCTGCACGACACCTACTGGCCCTACGGGCGCCGCGACTTGTATTACACGCCGGACCGTATCCCCCAAGAGTTTCGTCAACCGTTCCAGCACAAGGGCATGCGCCCCGGTCGGCGCAAACTCGTTCCGCGCGGGGGGCTCAACCCACAAATGGCCAACGCGGAGATCGAAGGCGGAGAGCGCAACGGTGTTCTGACCGCCGTCGAGGACTTCATCGCGGAGTTCGTGTGGCCTCTGCGGCGGCTCGACCTGCCGATATATTTTGGCCTGACCATACTGGTTGAAGAGGCCGCACTCGCCGAGAACCTCGAGTAGAGCGCGGTCCTCTCTCATCTTGAAAGTGCTGAAGGGCGCTACGAACTGCTCGAACTCGCCGAGGACGTTCGGCTCAAGGCGATGCTCTACCAGCACAATGTCGTTTTCAACCAGGACGAGCGAGCCGCGCGCGCTGCGAGACGCTACCTGGCGACGGTGAGCGCCGCCCTGCTCAACGAGCATTATCTCGACAACGAACTTCGAATCGAGTACCTGCAGGACCGTATCTCGAAGAACCTTGAGGTCGACGAGGCTGTGATGCGCGATCCGGAGCGGCGTCTGCAGAGCGCCAAGCGAGAATACCTCGCGGCTCGACGCTCCGGCTCGAACCGAGGGTACTCCTATGCCGCTAGTCGGGTCGGGCTCGATCTGCTCGAATCGACACTCGCCTCGACGTTGGCGCTGCACACCCCCGGAGACCTCGTCGATATCGGCGCGGGTCGTGGTGGAAATGCAATCTTTCTCACGGCCTACCTCGAGGCCCACGAGATCGGGGAACGTACGGTATGGGTCAACGACCGCTTCGAAGCCGACAGGGAGGCTGGTCGCGGCGCCGATCTGAACACCATGAGGGACGGTTTTGAGCGCTTCAACCTTCTCGATGACCGTGTTCGGTTCCTTCAGGGACCACCAAGGGACGCTCTCGACGATCCTGCACTCACACACGTTGCCTTGGCGCGCATTGGCGATGTCGAAGCTGGCGAGGTCGCCGAGGTCCTGGACTGGCTCATCCCACGCGTCCAGATCGGAGGCTCGGTCATCATCGACTCGAGCCCAGCGGTGACCCAACTTGCGCGGGCCGCGTTGGAAGAAACGGGCCTGGCAAACGAGATCGACATCGATGACGGCGTCACACTTCGTTGGACGAAACGGATGGACAGCGAGGCCCGTGAGGTCGTGTTGCCACCATCGGCGGTGCCACTTGCGGCGCCGTCGACATCTGCGGACATCGACCTCTCGATCATCGTCGTCATCTACAACATGAAGCGCGAGGCTGCTCGGAGCCTGCACTCAATGTCGCGCTCATATCAGCTCGATGTAGAAGATGTGAGCTATGAGGTGATAGTTGTCGACAACGGATCCGATGCCGATCAGCGCCTGTCCGAAGCGGACGTGGCCCGCTTCGGACCTGAGTTCCGTCTAGTTGAAATGGGCGATGACGCTCCGCCGTCACCGGTCCCGGCACTCATCGCTGGAACGGAATGCGCTAGAGGGCGTGCATTCGCCTTCATGATCGATGGTGCTCATGTGCTTACACCCAGGGTGATAGCTCAGGGACTGCGCGGACTCGCTGCCTATGACCCGGCGATCGTGATGACACAGCAGTGGTATGTCGGTCCAGGTCAACAAAACGACCTGATGCTCGAGGGGTACGACGAAACGTATGAGGACGAGTTGTTCGTCCAGATCGATTGGCCCAACGATGGCTACCGACTTTTCGACATCGGCAGCTTTGTTGGCGATAGAGACTGGTTCGATGGGATGTGGGAGAGCAACTGTCTCTTTGCGCCACGCGCACTCATCGCCCAAGTCGGCGCGTTCGACGAGCGATTCGACGTGGCTGGAGGAGGCTACGCGAACCTTGACCTATATGAACGACTCGGGTCGGACCCGGCTACCACTGTCGTAAGCATCCTCGGCGAGGGCTCTTTTCACCAGACCCATGGGGGGACCACCACAAATCAGGCGGAGATCCTGGAGCGAGGCCGCAGACTTATCGACTACCGCCAGTCCTACGAGGACCTCCGCGGGCGTACCTTCCAGGGACCGGGGAAACCTATCCACTACGTCGGCAACCTCTGGTATGCCAACGCGAGGCGTACGAAACCGCGGCGTATGAACGCGCCGCTGTTCGCCCGAGCTCGACATAAGGCATCCACCGAAACCCTCCCCATTCCCGACGAGGTTCGGTCGGGCTTCACCGAGTCGTTCTGGAACTCAGCCGGCTGGCGAGAATCGACCTGGCGAGGCAAGCCGTTGCCTCGAAATCCGGCAGACCTCTGGATGTATCAGGAGATCATCTTCGCAAACCGGCCCGACGTTGTACTGGAGATCCGCGCACTTGTCGACGAGCCAGGCCTTGCTCGGTACCTCGCCGACATCAGCCCGCTCATCGGCGGGCCACGGATACTCAGTCTTGGAAAATCGATGCCGCCGGATGAACAAGACGACGCGGTCGAGTGGTTGGTCGCGCCCGACCGGACCTATGAGTCCGAAGCGGTCGCGTCGGTTGAGCAGGCGGTCGATGGCGCTTCGGTCCTGCTCATCCTGGGGCGGGGACGCAAACTCGAAACAACCTTGGCGTTCGATGCCTACCAGCACCTGGTTCCTCAAGGGTCCTACGCAATCGTCGAGGACACGATTCTCAACGGCAATCCAGCGGAGCCGGAGTTCGGCCCAGGTCCGCGTGAGGCGGTCAAGACGATCCTGAGAGGCAACGGAGATTTCATTGCAGACCCGAGCATGGAGCGCCTCGGGCTGACGTTCAACCCTGACGGGTTTCTACTGCGGCGTACCGGTCCCTGAGCTTGCGGTGGGCTCCCGCACGATCGAGAGCGCTTCGGCCAACCGCTCGGTGGCGCGGGAAAGCCCAAAGTTCTTCTCTAGCGCGATAAGGCCGTCTGAGCGCAAGGCCTGCCACTGACTGTCGTCCGCGTTCAGCGCTATACACGCCTCCGCGAAGGCGCTCGGCTCGTCGGCGACGATCACGTCACGACCGTCTAGAAAGCCCGATCCCTCGAACGCAACACTGGTGCCGATACATGGCACACCGTGACTGAGCGCCTGGGTGACCTTGCCCTTGACCCCAGCGCCGAACCTCAGAGGAGCGACGACAATCCGGACCGATTCATAGAAGGGTTCAAGGTCCGGGACAAAACCGTGGATTCGTACGTGTGGGCCCGATAGGGCGTGCAGGCCTGGGGGAACCTTCGATCCGATCACGTGCAGCAGGGCGTTGGGTATTTGCGCCACGACCAGCGGTAGGACCTCGGCGATGAACCATTCGACGGCGTCAAGGTTCGGGGGATGTTCGAACCCTCCCACAAACAACATTCCGCGGCGGTCGCCCACGGGCGTCTTGGTAGGTGCGATCTCATGGATGTTGCCGACCACCTCGATCGATGCGTCGGGGACTAAATCGCGTAGCAGCGACTTCTCGCTCGTGCTGCAAACGAATGTCACGTCAGCGCGTTGGGTGCACATGATTTCAAGCTCGCGTGTTCTTTCGTGATCGAACCCTCCCGACACCTCGCCGTTGAGCCGGTGTTCGCGGATCTGACGCAGGAAGTGCAGATCGACGGTGTCATAGACGACTGAGGCGTTGACGCAATGTCTACGGACCAGTGACAACATTTCGGCAGCAACCTCGAGCCTGGATAGGACCACGATGTCGAATTCGGCGCCACGTTCGTTAATGATGTCATCGATATTGCGATAGTGGGGTTCCGCAATCACCTCCACACCGCTTCGCTGCAGGTCCGAGCTGTAGGGCTCATTGGCGATCAGATTTTGTGGAGCGAGCGTGACCTTGGCACCGAGCTGACGAAAAGCCCGGATCATGTTGAGCATGCGCAACGATCCCGAGTCTTGGTCCGGTGTAAGCATCCGTGCGTCCAGAATCAACACTCGAATCGCTACGTCGCGTTCCTTCTCCAGCTCCGGCTCGACGCCGTTGGCCCGCCGTGCTGCGAGTTGTAGATGCCACTTGCGCAGGAAGGTTTCGTGATTGAGCACCTGATGATGTTTGAGCGAGCCGGTATCGGAGGCATCGGTGCCGTGTGAGGCCCCTTCGTGATGGATGATCCTCGACGCTGGCTGATAGCGCACCCTGTAGCCAGCGTGCTGGGCCGACATGCACAGATCGGTGTCTTCGTAGTAGGCGGGGGAGTAGGCCGTGTCGAAACGTCCGAGTTCCTCGAAGATGTCACGTAGCACCATCAAGGATGCTCCGGAGACATAGTCGACGTACCGGGCATAGGCGAATCGCGGCTCACTGGGGACAGCGCCGCGGCCATAGTTCCAGGCGGTCGCGTCGTTCCAAACTATTCCTCCAGCCTCCTGCAGACCGCCATCGCCAAAGAGAAGTTGCGACCCCGCTATGGCCACCGTCGAATCTTCATCGAATGTGCTGACGAGAGCGTCGAGCGAGTCCGTCAGGATCTCCGTATCGCTGTTGAGGAACCACACCAATCGTCCTCGGGCGTGTTCGACTGCTGCATTGCAGTTCATGAGGAAACCGAGGTTCGAAGGATTGTCAAGAATTGTCACTCCGACAACCGAACGGACCGTCTCGAACAGGGCCTCATCGGAACAGTCGTTGGCGATGATCACCTCGTAAGGGGTGATCGGCGGGTGAGCGACGAAGGACCTGAGGCAGCCCATCAGTTCATCGATGGCATTGTGCACGGGGATAATGACGCTGACCGTTGGTTCAAGCGACGTCAAAAGCGATAGAGACGAGCCCGTTGTGGCTTGTGGACGCGGCCGGGTTGCTGCGGGTGGTGCTGTATTGGCAAGGAACTCGTCAACGACGCTACGGCGCCGAGCCAACTCTGCAGCCGAGACCTCCGGTCGTTCGGCCTCGATCGTCCGCCGCAGGGCTCTGAGCCGATATCGACGCCGGATTGAACGCGGCGTACGCCGAACTTTCCCGGCGACTTTCCGCCAAAGCGGCTTCGGCGTGTTGGCGACGCGGAGACTCTCGCGCATCTCGTCGATCACCCGCTCTTGTGAGGCAGCTGCTCTCGTCTGCTCTGCGACGACTCCGTTCAGACGCGCGATTTCAGCCCGAAGCGCGGCGCTCTCGTCGGGTTTAGGGGTCGAAGGTTGAGGCGTATCGTCCACTGACGCTGGAGTGTACGGCGAGCACGCGCGCCGAGACTAACGCTAGAGCTCGTGCCCCTCACTAGCTTCACGCAGCTCGAGCGATCTGCGGAGATGCACAAGGGCCTCTGACGGCACCGATCCGTAGAGGAGAGCTGGGGCCTCGGGCGGGCGGTAGGGGCGACCGCGTATCGACTCGTAATCGGACCATAGGGCCTCGTGGTCATTCGAGCCGCCTGTAGCGGCGCCTCCGTGGTATTGGTGAAATGTGCCTTCACCAAGAAGGGTGAGAAGCGTAATGTCGTCGAGCTCGCAGGCCCTGCGATAGAGGTCATGGTTCGCGAGCCCCCCGCCGGGGCGGTCGAACTTTTCGTCCATTCCGCCGAGTTCGTCCCACAGTCGAGCAGGCATAAAGAGAGCGTTTGATTCTCCCATTGGAGCGAACCATCCGCGATGTGAGGAGCCAGCGAAAGTCGCGATCGAGAAAAGAGCGTATCCGTTGCTCTGCCAGTCAACCGTCTCGAGGAGACGGTCCTCGACCTCCTGGTCATACCCGTCCTCGACCGCCTCCATGTGAACGGTCGGGCCGAGATGGTAGGCGTACGTTGCGACCACAGATCGCGCTGCGGTGCTCGAGGCGGTGAGAGCATGGTTCAGCAGACCTGGCGATGTCATGCGAGCGCCATCGACCATGAGGCCAACCACTTCGCCGGACGCAGCCTGCAGCCCGATATTGGCCGCGTTTGCAGGTGATGCCGCTGCCTCCAGTGATGAGATTTCGATGAGTTGATCGACGCCGAGCGAGCGGAGTTCTGCAGCCTTGGGTGGCGTGGGCGAACCGTTGTCGACGACGATGATTTCCGTGTCGGGACGGTCACGCTGGTAGCTGTCGCCAAGTGTGTGCAGGGTCCTGGGGAGCTCTCTTTGCATCTGATAACTCACGACGACGACGCTGAGGGATCGAGGCGACTGCTGCACTCCAATAGTCTGCCAGGTTTCGTTTTTTGAAGTTCATCGGAGTGAGGGAGCGCTTATGGCAGTTTCAATCTCCGCTCGCGATCCATCGCGCGGTACCGCGCCGTGTATCGCCACGCAGCGATCACGTCGGGTACGGCCTCTCTATCGCCAGAAATGGTCTGTTTGGTGCAGAAAGCAACGTCTTGCAGAATCGCTGCGCAAGCAGCTACCCGAGGCAGACGCTGAGCGTGACGAGCGATGTTTCTATGCCTGTTCGCTATCGTCGACACTCGCAGTGACCCACGCTTGTCGGCCACCCGCATCGCTGAGGCATAGGAGCGCACATGCCGTGCTGTGGCTTCGGGTTCGTAGCGGTAAATCCAACCCAGCCGGCGCATCGTCTCCGCTAGATCGATGTCCTCACCGTAAGTCCCGTAGGACTCGTCGTACGGACCGCCGAAGCGGGCGATCACGTCCGTGAGGGCGCTCATGCGAAACAGCGGGCAGGCGCCGTTCACCTTGTCGCATGAGGAAGGCTCGGACAACGCCATGTTGGAGGTCCGCATCAACCAGGTGACCGCCAACGGTCCGGTCGCTCCGGCTCGCTTGGAACGGACCATCCCTCCGGCCGCTGCAGCCCTTGGGTATTGGTCGAGAACCGCGAGGAGCCGCTCCACGTATGGTTCATCGAGTTCAGCGTCACAGTTGAGCGGGAGAACGTAGTCGCCGCGGGCCGCGGCGATACCGGCGTTCATCCCTTTCGCGAAGCCGAGGTTTTCGTCGTGGGACCTAACCAGTGCGTCCGGCGCAAGCGCCACCATCTGATCCAGGGAATCGTCGGTGCTCGCATTGTCGACGATGATGAGCTCGATGGGCGACCAGCTCTGGTTGAGCACAGATCGCGTCGCTAGAGCTCCGAGCGCGCCGCTGTTCCAGTTCAAGAGCACGACACTTACGAGCGGTCGATTCGTCTGAGCGTCGGCAACAACGGCTGTTTCAGACAGCGCCATGTTCGCCAGCCGCGGGAAAGATCTTATTGCACTGTTGCCGTGCGACGAACCAATGGATTCGGCCCAACGTGAGCAGACCAAAGCGAGTTGCGGTCGCAGCGATGCCTTCCCGTTGAGGCTCTCGTAGGCGAAGCTCTGCGTGCAGGCCGAGTTCGCGGTTGACCCGGTCGCGGTCTGTCAGCGACGCGATTGGTTCGCACAGATTCCTGATCAGGGCCCGTTCGGGCCGCAGCACGTGAAAGCCGGGTCGAGCGACCCAGCGCGATAGAAGACCGGCCGCAGCGACCCGTGCCGCAGCATCGGCCCTTGGCATCGTCATCGCCGGACCGAAA
>JADFOM010000066.1:0-1244 GCA_022562835.1 Acidobacteriota bacterium
CTGGGGCGGCGGCGTGACTCAGGGCAACGACACCCTCACCGAGCGGATGCCCGCAAGGCCCGATAGCTCATGCCGTTCGAGCAGCGAATGCAGGCTGGCTTCGCTACGCCAGTTGCTGTGACGACGCGCTAGCTCACGCACGATGATGCCTCGGCACGCCGGGGCCGCTGCCTGGTCGTCGGCCGCGTTGACGCCGTAGTTGCCGATGTGTGGGTATGTGAACGTGATTATCTGTCCTGCATACGACGGGTCGGTCACAACCTCTTGGTAGCCACACATCGTCGTGTTGAACACGACCTCACCCGTCGCTGGATCGTCGAGTTCCGCGCCGATCATCTCGCCGCGAAACACGGTCCCATCGGCCAGAACGAGTGTGCCCGGCCTGATCGCAGAGCTCATCTAGTGGCCTTCCCATCTTCGACAACGACCTCACCGCTGACGAGGGTATGGCGCACACGGACCGTCATCTCGTGTCCCTCGAAGGGTGTGTTAGCACTTAGTGAGGCCATCTCCGCGCCCGACACGATCCAAGGATGGTCGGGGTCGATCACCGTGAGGTTGGCCGCGGAGCCGGGCTCGATAAGCCCACCGTGGCGATCCGAAACACCGGCTATCTCAGCGGGCCGCCAGCTCATCAGAGCGAGTACCTTCTCGAGGTCAAGACCCAGCTCAGCCATGGCCAACGGCAGTGCTGTTTCCAGTCCGAGCATTCCCGGCGGGGCAGTGTCGAACGGCTCATCCTTGCGATCTGCTGTGTGGGGTGCATGGTCGGTAGCGATGGCGTCGATGGTCCCGTCACGCAGTCCTTCACGCACAGCTTCGACATCGCGCGCGCTTCGCAGCGGGGGGTGAACCTTGAACACGGCATCGAAGGAGGCGCACAGCTCGTCGGTCAAGGTGAAATGGTGCGGCGTCGCCTCTGCGGTGACCGCTAACCCGCCAGCCTTTGCCGCACGTACCAGCGCTACGGAGCCCTCGGTGGATAGATGCTGGAAATGCACTCGAGCGCCCGTAAGACGCGCCAACGCGATGTCGCGCATGACCATGAGTTCCTCGGCCTCGGCAGGCTGACCCGGAATGCCGAGGCGGCCGGACCATTCGCCCTCATTCATGAAGGTGCCCTCGCTGAGTGCGTCGACCTCACAGTGCTGGGCAAGCCTTATTGGTTCACCGTTGGATACAGCGTCGAGTCCGGTCGAGTACTCCATGGCCTTGCGCATCAGATCGGGGTCCTGCACCCCGCT
>JADFOM010000066.1:1254-10539 GCA_022562835.1 Acidobacteriota bacterium
ACCGGAATGCGGGTGCCGTCGTCGGTGAAGATCCGCACACCGAGCGCGGCTAGCTCCGACATGGGACTGAGGCTTTCGCCTGCTCGACCGAGACTGATCGCGGCGGTAGGTATGACGTCACAGAGCGCCTCATCGCCCCATGCCATCACGTCACGCACGACCTCTGCGCAGTCCATGGTCGGGTCGGTGTTGGGCATCGCGACGATGGCGCCATAGCCGCCAAGAACAGCGGATCGCGATCCGGTCTCGATCGTCTCGGCATCCTCACTACCCGGTTGACGCAGGTGGGTGTGCAGATCGACGAGGGCCGGAGCTACCACACATCCGCTCGCGTCTAGCTGGCGGTCACCTCGCGCTCCCTCGGCAACCTCGAGAACTCGGCCTCCCTCGATCACGACATCGGCGCGTCGTCGACCGTTGCGGTCGATGACCTCGCCTCCGACGATGGCAAGGCTCATCTGCTGGCTCCTTGTTCATAGCTCGGCTGGGTCACGATACGGCTACCTCTGCAACCATCTCCGAACCCGATCCCAGCATCATGAACAGCACCGCCATCCGGGCGGCTACACCGTTCGTGACCTGAGCGGTGATCAGATCGTTGGCCGCTGAGGCCGGGCCATCGTCGATCTCTACGCCTCGGTTCATCGGACCCGGGTGCATTACGAGAACTTCGTCGCGAAGACGCTCGGCGCGTTGCGCGGTCAATCCGTAGTCGTGGCGGTATTCGCGAAGGCTGGGGACGACGTTTGCCTGCTGACGTTCGCTTTGCATGCGCAACAGGTAGACCACGTCGAACGAGTCGATCACCGCGTCGAGATCGTGACTGATCGTGACCGGCCACCGCTCCACTGCCGGCGGCAACAAGGTCGGGGGTGCGACCAGCACAACCTCTGCGCCGAGAGTGCTGAGCGCCGCGACGTTCGAACGCGCAACCCTCGAGTGTTTGATGTCGCCCACGATCCCGACCCTGCGTCCTTCGAGCTCACCGAGACGGCTCTGCATCGAGTAGATATCCAGTAGCGCTTGGGTGGGATGTGCGTGCCAGCCGTCACCGGCATTGATAATCGACACATCGGTCCAACGGGTGAGTTGCTTTGGTACGCCAGCGCTCGCATGTCGCACGACGATGGCGTCGGCACCGAGCGCGTCGATCGTGTGAACCGTGTCGCGCAATGACTCGCCCTTGGACACCGACGAAGCCCCTACCGAAAAGTTCATGGTGTCGGCCGAAAGCCGCTTCGCGGCGGTTTCGAATGAGAGCCGGGTGCGGGTCGAATTCTCGTAGAACAACATCGCGACAGTCCGGCCCCGCAGCGCCGGGACCTTTGGAATGGAGCGTTGAGAGATTTCCTCGAAGGTTGCAACGAGCGAGACCAGGTCGCTGAGCTCGTCACGATCGAGATCACCGAGCGCAAGGAGATGCTTCACGTGTACTTCTCCATGAATCCAATGTCCACGCCTTCTGAGTTGACGTCGACGACCTCGTTGCGTCTCGTCGGTAAGTTCTTGCCGACGAAGTCAGGTCGAATCGGAAGTTCTCGATGCCCCCGGTCGATCATCACCGCGAGTTGCACGACTTTGGGTCGCCCGAAGCTGGTGAGTGCGTCGAGGGCGGCTCGGATGGTGCGACCGGTGAACAGCACGTCATCGACGAGCACAACGATGGTGTTGTCGAGATCGAGCGGAATATTGGTGACCGCCTCTGGCATGACCGGTCGCAAGCCGATGTCGTCGCGATGCAGCGCAACGTCGAGGCTTCCAACCGGGACCTTTGTCTTCTCGAGTTGCTCGAGCGCGGCTACGACGCTGTTGGCGAGAGGCACACCACCGGTCTGGAGTCCGATGACGACGAGCGACTCGGTTCCGTTGTTGCGTTCGATGATCTCGTGGGCCATGCGACGAATCGCTCGATCGACCTGCTCTTGATCCATGACCTGGTTCGTCGAAACGAAGACCCCACCAAACGGTGGCGTCATTCGTCGTTCTCGCTCTGCCACGAGCATCTTCTCCTGTCCGTATGAGCCTCTCTGGACCCATTTCACGGTCAAGTCTGAACCTAGCAGGGCCGTCGCTGCCCGCAACGCTGGGGGCCAGAATTGCTAACGCCGTTTGACATGCGCAACCAGTGTGACGCTTGCCGCAACCGACGCTGCAGCAGTCAGACCGACGATCAACGCGGGGACAAGGCTCGGGTTGTAGTTGGGTCCGCCGGAGTAGTCGAGGCCGATGAGGCTGTGACAAGTCGTTGGCGATGAGACGCCACCGTTCGTTGAACTCGAGCAGCCCCATGGGGCGAGGAGCACGAAGCCGATGACGAGGGCTGCGTACGCGCCGAGCGCCGTCCAGAACGGGAGCCTGCGTCCACGAAACGGATCGAGGACAGCGAGAAGGACTCCAAGGAACAAGAACGGAATACCAATGCTGAAACCGGTTAGAGCTCCGAATACCGCGAGCACACCGATCAGGACCCAATAACGGCGTCTCGACTTAGGTTCGGTCGGTCCTAGCTCTCGGGAGCCACCTGGCGAAGACCCGGTGTCGTCTTCGCTATTTCCGCTGGTTAGCACGACCCCTGCCGCGCCTGCGATAAGAGCGACTGCGACGAGAATCATCGATCTCCGTTCGGTCAGGTGCCAACTAATCCAATTCGGATATCATACATTTGTATGATATCCGCGCAACGTCGATCAAGCACAAATTCATCGAGCGAGGGACGCACCCTTCTAATCGAGGCCGCGGCGACAATCATCGAGCGAGACGGAGTGCAAGCGGCGACCTCGCGGGCGATCACAGCCCAGGCCGGACAGAATCTGGGCGCGATCACGTACTACTTCGGTTCGAAATCTGCGCTGTTGGTCGAGACCCAGGCCCACGTCGCACGACGGATCATCGAACCCGTGCTCGTCACCCTGCGCAGCGACCGGCTGCCCGCCGAGCGGCTGCTGCGTGCCGTGCAGCAGCTAGTCGGATTGCTCGACGACAACTCCGAGCAACTCGCCGGGTATGTACAGGCAGTCGCCTACGCGGCGCACGACCCACAAACCGGCGACAGCATCAAGACGCTGTACCACGATCTGCGAGAGTTGCTCGTCGCAGACATGGAGAGCCAACAAGCAGCCTCACTTCTGCCGCCTTGGGTCGTCCCCGAGGCGATGGCGAGTCTGATCATCGCGCTCGTCAACGGCGTCGCTGTCGGTGCGGCCATCGACCCCGACAATACCGACGCCGCGGCGATCGGTGCTCAGTTCACCAGGCTTCTCCTCCCCTGAAGCGCGGGCATGAGCCTTGAACGCACACATGAACAATGTGGGAAACTCCCGCGATGCTTGCCCAGTCCCAGGTCGACGAACTCATGAGCCGCGGGATCACGCATCTGCAAGGTGTCGTCGCTCCCAACGTGATCGGAGCCGCCGAAGAACACGTATGGCAGTTCCTGGCGTCGCGCGGCGTCGACCGCCATGACCGTTCGACATGGCCCGACAGGGTCGACAAGCTCCAACCACTGCGCAAGGCCGGTGTGTTCGACGGATTTCTCGACGGCGCCCTGGAGCCGGTCTTCGATCAACTGTTGGGGGCCTCATCGACCGACCTGGGGCCAGGACCACAGGCCCTGTTGAGCATGCCGAGCACCGATTTCTGGACACTGCCGCACAAGCGGTGGCACATGGACCTACCCGGCCGCGGGCCAACCGATCGGCTGTCCGCGCTGCGAGTCCTCGGTTTCGTGGCCGATGTCGAGCCTCGGGGTGGAGGGACACTGGTCGTCGAGGGTTCCGCCGCGCTGGTAAACCAGCTTGTCGCGGCCACCTCCGACAACGATGCAGGAAGTTCTTCGAAGATCAGATCCGCCCTGTCCCAACGCCACGAATGGTTTGACGAGTTGATGCGACCCGGCCCCGAGCGAATAGAAAGATTCATGAATGCAGCCGAGACTATCGACGGGGTCGATGTGCAGGTGACCGAGTTAACCGGTCTCGCGGGCGACATCACCCTGATGCACCCTTGGACGATCCACAACATCGGCGCCAACACCTCAGATCGGCCCCGGATGATGATGACGTACTCCCGCTACCGCAGATGAGGGGCCGGTCAGACCGCCTATACCTGCCGAGCCCAAGTCTTGGGCGGGTGACGTAGAGCGGAGAACCCGTTGCGCTCGAGCACTGCAATCGACGCTGCATTGTCCGTCGTCGTCCGGGCCAACAGCACATCAAACTCACCGGTCTCACCTACCCACCTGATCAGCTCGGCTAGCGCCTCGGTCGCGATACCGCTGCCGCGCTCAGATTCGAACACCCAATAGCCGATGAACGCAGCCCGTCGGTCGACATCGATCGGCCCGAGTCCGACCTCCCCGACGATCGCTCCCTCTCTCTCGACGACGAAATCGACGGCAACGCGCTGCTCAAGACGCTTCGATGCACCCAGAATCCACTCGCGAGCCGCCGCGAGATTCGGGTGAGAGGGAACTTCGCTTGCAGCAGCCACCGCTTCATCCCTCCATGCAGCTAGCAATGCTGCTGCATCGCTCGGCTCCCACGGACGCAGACGGATCTCGATCAGGCGCGGGCCTCCTTGGAGAGCGACGCCAGTACCCCATTGACGAATCGGCCCGAATCGGCAGTCGAGTACTCCCCCGCCAGTTCGACAGCCTCGTTGAGAATCGCACCGGTCGGAACGTCGGGGCACCCGATCATCTCGAAGGTCGACATTCTTAGAAGCGCCCTGTCCATCCCGGGAAGACGATCCAGCGTCCAATCGACAAGACGTCTCGAGATCTCTGCGTCGATCTCTTGCATTCGATCGGCGACACCCTCGACGACGAGGCGGGTGTAAGGCTCCGGTTCAAGCTCGACCCGGGCCAACACCTCGATCGGTGACTCAGCACGCACATCGGCCTCGTAGATCATCAACAACGCGGCCTCTCGGGCCTCGCGGCGAGAACCCGCAGGCGGTACCGGGCGATCATGCACGAGTGATGTACTCCGCGGTGCGAGTGTCGATCTTGAGCGCGTCGCCGGTCTCGACAAAGAGTGGCACTTGGACTACAAGACCCGTCTGGAGTGTCGCGGGTTTGCGCGCACCCGAGACTCGATCGCCCTGGACGCCGGGGTCGGTCTGCGCCACCGCCAGAACAACCGATGCGGGCAATTCACAACCGACAACCTCGTTGCCGTACATCAACAGCACGACCGATTCGCCCTCGATGATGAAGTTTGTGTAGTCCCCAAGCGTTGCCGCCGCAACGGTCATCTGTTCATAGGTCTCATTGTCCATGAACACGAGACCGTCCGGTTCGCCGTAGATGAACTGCATCTCGCGCTTGTCGATGATGGCGCGCTCGACCTTCTCGTCGGATCGAAACGTCCGGTCAACAACCGCGCCGGTCCGTACGTTCTTCAAGGTGGACCGTACAAAAGCGTGACCCTTGCCCGGCTTGACGTGCTGGAAGTCAACAACCTGGACCAGACCGAGGTCGAGCTCCAGGGTCATTCCGGTCTTGAGGTCGTTCGTGGACACTGGAGGCATTGCTTACTCTCGTTGGCTGAAAATCAGTCGCCGATCGTAAAACGCTTAGGTGTGCGAGTCAGGGTCGTCGCCCCATCAGTTGTCACAAGGACGGTATCTTCGACTCGCACTCCACCGTCGCCCTCGAGGTAGATCCCCGGTTCGACGGTCATGATGTCGCCGGCGAGCAGCTGATCCACCGAGCGTTCCGCGATCGCCGGAGCCTCGTGGATGTCAAGGCCAACCCCATGTCCGGTGCCGTGCAGGAACGCCGCTCCGTACCCTCCGTCATCGATGTGGGATCGACACGCCGCGTCGACCAAAGCAGCGTTGACGCCGGCGCGCACCACGTCAACACCTCGTTGTTGGGCTTCGGCCACAAGCTGGTAGCGAGTATTCCACTCCGTCTGGGCGCTGCCTAGCGCGACCGTTCGGGTCATGTCCGACCGATAGCCGTCAACGCAGGCGCCGACGTCGATGATTACTACGTCGCCCGCGACTACGCGACGACCGCCCGATTCGTGGTGCGGAATCGCTGCATTTGGACCGGCTGCGACAATCGGCTCGTAGCCGACGTCGTCGGCACCAAGGCGGCGTACGCGGTAGTCAAGTTCCAAAGCGACGTCTCGTTCGGCCGGTTCGTCGTCGAGCATTCCTATCACTGCGGCAAATGCCTGATCGGTGATCTGCGCCGCCCGCGTAATCCTCTCGATCTCGGCGTCGTCCTTGATCCGGCGTATCGATTCGATCGCCACCGGGCTGGCGATCACCTCACCAAGCCCATCAGCCATACGCAAATACTGGTCGTAGCTGAGATGGGATCCATCCAGAGCAATGGCGGCTCCTGTCACCTGCCGGATCGTCTCGACCTCCGCCGTCGGTCTGGTGACAACGACCTCGGCATTCGAAAAAACCGCGGACATCTCCTCGGTCGCACGAAGCCTGTAGCGCTCATCGGTGATGAGTACCTCCTCATCGGCGGTGAGCAGCAATACCCCATTTGATCCCGAGAAACCACACAGGTAGCGCACATTGGTCGGATTGGTCACCAACATCGCAGCGATGTCACTCTCCGCCATCTGCGCTCGGGCCGCCACGACACGTCGCGAAACGTCGAGGGCTGCCAGGAACTGGGTCATCTCTCCAGCAGGGTTGCGACGGCCCGCATAGCAACCTCGTATCCGTACGCACCGAGCCCGCAGATAACGGCGTCCGCGGCCGGCGAAATGACCGACACACGCCGCCAATCCTCTCGGGCGTGAGGATTCGACAGATGCAACTCGACGACGACACCGTCGAAGGCACTCAGTGCGTCATGGATGGACCAGGCGTAGTGGGTGAACGCCGCAGGGTTGATCACTATCGCTGCGGCCTCATCGCGCGCATTGTGAATGTATGACACGAGGTCTGCCTCGCGGGCGCTCTGGCGATGTTCGACTTCAAGGTTGAGCGTTGTCGCTACCTCCACGGTCGATGCAACAATTTCGTCGAGCGTGTTGCTGCCGTAGATCGCCGGCTCGCGTTCGCCGAGAAGGTCGAGATTTGGCCCGGACAGCAGCATCACCTTTTGAGGTTGAGTCATCAATCCTTACCTCCACATGCATCGAGTGCGTCGAGTAGCAGCGCGTCGTCGATGTTTCGCACCGCTTCAACCCCGTTGGGTCCATCGAGCATGAACGTCACACCGTCGAGCGCTTTCTTGTCGCGACCAAAAAGACCGAGCAGTTCGGTAGGCGCCAGACCTGCCGGAATCGTCGAAGGCAGATCGTAGGCGCCAACCACACGACGATGTTCCTCGACGCGAGCAAGGTCAATACGATCCAATCTCATGGCAACCTCGGCGGCGTACACGAGTCCAACCGCAACCGCTTCGCCGTGGCGCAACCCATAGCCCCCAGCGGTCTCGATGGCATGTGCGAGAGTGTGTCCGTAGTTGAGCGTCGCACGCAGACCGCCCTCGCGTTCGTCCGCGCTGACGACGGCGGCCTTGAGTTCGACACAACGTGCGATCTGGGACTCGAGCGGCATCGAATCGAGTCCGCTTGCTCCGAGGAAGTGATACTTGGCGATCTCGCCCAAGCCGCTGCGTCGTTCCTCGGGCGGCAACGTCTTGAGTGCGTCGGTGTCACAGAACACCGCCGACGGCTGCCAATAGGCGCCCACAAGATTCTTTCCTTCGGCCAGATTGACACCGGTCTTGCCACCTATCGCGGCATCGACCTGCGCAAGCAACGACGTAGCGACCGAGACATACTCGATCCCGCGGTGGTAGATCGCCGCCACGAAGCCAGCCACGTCGGTCACACCACCGCCGCCGACGGCAACGACAATGTCGGACCTCGTCATTCCCCACCTGGAGAGCTCGCTGCACAGCTTCTCGACCGTTCGAAGTGATTTCGCTCGCTCACCGACAGGGATCTCGAAGGTTTCTGACTCAAGACCAGATTCGACACAAAACCCGATCCCGGGTTGGGTGATTATCGCGGCGCGGCGACCGCTTGATGCGATCGTGCCAGCCAACGCATCGGATACACCCGAGCCGATGAACACCGGGTAGCCCCCGCGCGTGCCCACGTCAACCGTCAGCTCGATCATGTTGTGCGCACGATGTCGCCGCTACGTCGGACCATACCAATCACCTTAGACATCGCTCACCCAAGCAGGTCGCACCATTTCTCTCCAACAGCCGGAGAGCGCGTACGGGCATTCCGCGAATCAAAGAACCGGGGAAGGGGTGGCGCACGACATCACGTGCCCAGGAGTTGCTGGGAGAACAGGAACACAAGTCCCGCCGAGAGGGCCAGCGCTGGGCCGAACGGAAGCGTTGAACCGAGCATAGACAACGGTTCGGACTCGTCGGCCTCGGGATCGGGAAGGATCGTGCGATGAGACACCTTGCGAAATAAGAAAAGAATCGTTCCACCAACACTTGCGACCAGCGCGCCGATCAACAATGCGTACAGGATGAGCTGCAGCGTTCCGAGAACATCGCTGTCGACCCAACCGAGGAACAATCCCAGCAGCAATGCCAGCTTTACGTCTCCGAAACCCATGCCCTTGGGGTAGATGAGGTGCGGGACGAGCAACAAGAAGAAGTAGATCAATGCGCCCGTGAGCGCAGCGAGGATCATGCGGGGCTCGTCTTCGATCACCGAAACCACCGTTATGCCGATGATGCCCGCCAACATTCCTGGAAACAGGATCCTGTCCGGGATCCGATAGCGGTACAGGTCGACGACCGACAACGCAATAAGTGTCGCGAAGAAGATCAGCACCGGCACGAGCTGCGGATGTGCACCAATGCGCCAGGCGGCGACAACGAACGCCGCTGCGGTGATCAACTCGACAGCCGGGTAGGCGGGAGTGATGTGATGATCGCAGTATCGGCACCGTCCCCGCACGACCATGAAGCCGACCAAGGGAACCAGTTCGGACCCACCGAGCCCATGTTCGCAATACGGACAGCGCGGACCGGGCCGCAAGACCGAGAGTCGATCCGGCACCCGGTCGATCACCATCGTGAGGAAAGATCCGACGACGAGACCTAGCAAAGCTAGGCCGACATAGCCGAGTGCGGTCATTCGAGAGTGCCCAGGAAGCGCATTAGGACGTCACGGTCGATACTTCCGTCCGCTTCGACCTCGTTGAGCGCCTCCTCGCGTTCCTCCAGCGTCGTCGCGCTCGCCGCCTTGGCGACAGCCTTCGCCGCGCTTGGGCTCAGACTGGCGAGCTGAGCGGCGATGTCAGCTTGGTCGATCTCGATTGTCGGGTCGTGAT
>JADFOM010000067.1 GCA_022562835.1 Acidobacteriota bacterium
GAAATCCGCGGTGATCTTCTTGACCGTCTCGTGCACCCGACGGCGGAACGCCTCGAATTCGGGCCGGAGACCGTCCGTCCTCCCCGGGTCTCCTCCTGAGTCCCGGTGCTCTTCGATCACCCGGCGAAACTGCCTCCAGACGCGCTGAAGGAACCGGTAACAGCCGGGCACCGCCCGGTCGGTCCATTCCGCGTCCCGCTCTGGGGGGCCGATAAAAAGCGTGTAGAGCCGTTGCGTGTCGGTGCCGTATTCCTCGATAATCGCCTCGGGCGGCACAACGTTGCCGGACGATTTCGACATGACCTCGAGCCGCCCGGTCCGCTCGGATTTTTTGCAGATCATCCCTTGGGTAAAGAGGTTGGCGAACGGCTCGTCGAACCCGATGAGTCCCTCATCGTAGATCACCTTCGTCACAAACCGGGCGTAAAGCAGGTGCATGATCGCGTGCTCGACACCGCCGATGTATTGATCGACGGGCAGCCACCGGTCGCAAAGCTGCGAGTCGAACGGTTTCGTGTCGTCGTTCGGCGTGAGATAGCGGAGGAAGTACCACGACGAGTCGACGAACGTGTCCATCGTGTCGGTCTCACGCCGCGCGTCGCCTCCGCAGTTCGGGCAGGTCGCCGCTAGGAAACCCTCGTGAAACTGGAGCGGCGACTGGCCCGTCGGCATGAACTCGACGTCATCGGGCAGCTCGATCGGCAACTCATCGTCAGGTACCGGCTGCACCCCACATGCATCGCAGTAGACCATCGGAATTGGACAACCCCAATAGCGTTGCCGCGACAGCAACCAGTCGCGCAGGCGGTAGTTGACCGTGCTGCTGCCGAGCCCCTCGGACTCGATCCAGTCAATCGCCTTGGCTGTTGCATCGTCGATGCCTAGACCATCGAGCCAATCACTATTGATCGCCGGCCCATCACCGCTGTACGCCTCGCCCTCAAAGCCTTCCGGCGGCTGCACCGTGCGGACGATGTCAACGCCATACGCGGTAGCGAAGTCCCAGTCTCGCTGATCTTGTCCAGGCACCGCCATGATGGCGCCAGTGCCGTAGGTCATCAGCACGTAGTCGGCCAGGAACAGGGGGATCGGTTTTCCGGTGAATGGGTTTATGACCGAGCTTCCTGTGGCCACGCCGCGCTTGTCGAGCGCGCCGCCTGAAGCGAGCCGTTCGATGTCGGAGCGCTCTGCGACCTCTGCGACAAACGCTTCGACTGCGCCACGCTGGGTGTCTGCTGTCAGCTCGTCGACGCGGGGGTGTTCTGGAGACATGACCGCGAAGGTCATACCGAAGCCGGTGTCAGGTCGGGTCGTGAAGACCGCAACACCCGCAACGTCGGAGCGTTGTGTGCCGTCGGCATCGGCAATGGGCAGCGCGAACTCGACGCCCTTGCTGCGGCCAATCCAGTTGCGCTGCATTCGCTTGACGCGTTCGGGCCAGTCGAGGTCATCGAGGTCGTCGAGCAACTGCTCCGCATAGTCGGTTATGCGATAAAACCACTGCTCCATCTCACGGCGCTCTACCAGATCACCGGAACGTTCGCACGTGCCGTCTGACAGCACCTGTTCGTTGGCCAATACGGTCTGGCAGCCCGGACACCAGTTGACGGGCGCCTCGGCGCGATAGGCCAAGCCAGCCTCGTGGAACCTCTTGAAGATCCACTGAGTCCAGCGCATGAACTCGGGGTCATGGCTACACACCTGACGGCGCCAGTCGTAGACCGCGCCGATTCGGCGCAGCGATGCTGACAGCTCGGCGATCCGGTCCTCTGTGAAGACGCGGGGATGGACGCCGGACTTGATCGCTGCGTTCTCTGCCGGGAGTCCGAAGCTGTCGAAGCCGATCGGCGACAGGACCTTCTTGCCGTTCATCGTGTGATAACGCACCAGCAGGTCGCCGAATGTGTAGTTGCGCACGTGTCCGATGTGGGCGGGTCCGCTCGGGTACGGGTACATCGACAAGACGTAGGCGGTCTCGCCCGGCTCGTCGTTGTCGACCTCGTAGGTACGCTCGTCGAGCCAATACTGCTGCCAGCGCGGCTCGATCTCGCCCGGTCGGTATGTGGATGCCATGGGTGCTGAGCTTACCGACAGCAATCAGCACGGGGATCGACTATTGGGGGCATCGTGCGGAGTTGACGTCGGCTGACAAGCGCGTCGACGTTTCGCGTGACTGCTACAGTGACGACTCCGATTCGGCCAAGCTGGCAGTATCGGAATACAGCCGAACGATTTCTCCAGGGGCTATAGCTCAGCTACAAGCACGGTCATGGCTTGCCATGGCAGAGCCGACGCCACCTAACATCCGAACACACCGGGGCTATAGCTCAGTTGGCAGAGCGCTTCCATGGCATGGAAGAGGTCGAGGGTTCAATTCCCTCTAGCTCCACTGCAAATCCGGGGTTCTAGCAACAACATCGTGGCGCGTCGGTGTGCACCGCCTGATGCCGCGTTGGCGTGCCACATCACGGTTCCGGTTTGTGACACCATGCCCGCATGAGCGACTACGACATCGAATTCCATTGGGATCCAATCTGCCCATTCGCGTGGATCACCTCGCGCTGGGTGAACCAGGTCGTAGCTCAACGGAACTATCGGGTCGACTGGCGCTTCATCTCACTTCGCCTGCTCAACAAGGACAAGGACTACGCGACCGATTTTCCACCGGAGTACCCACAGTTACACGGAGCGGGGCTTCGCATGTTACGCGTCGCAGCTTCGGTGCGAACCGAGCATGGCCGTGACACGATGGGGCCGCTGTACACCGCACTGGGCGAACGGCTTTGGGATACGCCGCCAAGCCAAGGCGTAGCTAACACCGCAATGACCGATTCGGGAACAGACGAACTCGTCTCATCCGTGCTCAGCTCGCTCGATCTGCCCGCGACACACGTCGGCGCTGCCGATGACACCTCGTGGGACGAAGAACTTACCGCCGAGACCGAACACGCCCTCGCACGCACCGGTCGCGACGTTGGTACACCCATCATCAGCTTCGAACCGCCCGACGGGCCTTCTTTCTTCGGTCCCGTCATCAGCCGCCTGCCTTCTGACGACGAAGCCGTTGAGCTGTGGGACGCCATCATTACCCTCTCGCGCTGGGCTGGCTTCGCCGAGCTGAAGCGATCACTACGCGAGGTCCCTCAGCTAGCAGCGCTCGGCTATAACGACGACGACGAATCGATTGTCGAGCAAGATTGGAAGGGCGGACGCCGGGTCAGCTGATCCCCTGCTACCCAGCTCCAACTAGTGAACTGGCAGCGCAAAGCGCGACAATTGCCGCTATGTCGCAGAACCTTGAATTCGACGAACGACCCTGGGGTAACTACCAAGTCCTCGCCGACGAATCCGACCACAAGGTCAAGCGCATTACGGTTCATCCCTCTCAGCGCCTCAGCTATCAACGCCACCAGCAGCGCAGCGAACACTGGTTCGTGACCCAGGGAACAGCAACCGTCACCCTCGACGGAGACGTCATCGAACGCGGCTCAGGCACGAGCATCGACATCCCAGCAGGCGCAGCACATCGCGTCGCGAACGCAGGGCCCGAAAACCTCGTCTTCATCGAGGTGCAGCTAGGCACCTATTTCGGCGAGGACGACATCGAGCGCCTCGAAGATGACTACGGTCGCTAGGGGTGTGGGGTCAGGTCTCACTAACTATTAACTCACGAGCGTCCTCGTCGCGCGACACGGGATGGTGAGAGTTAGTAGTTAGTGAGACCTGACCCCTACAGGCCGGTATCGACAGGCTCACAGTCAGACCAGAGACGTTCTAGGTCATAGACAGCGCGCGACTCTTGGTCGAAGACGTGCACGATGAAGTCGCCATAATCCATCAGAACCCATTGATAGGTCTCAAGACCCTCAATCCACAGAGGTCGCGGGCCTCCGACTTCGACGATTTGATGCTCGACCTCATCGACAATCGCCCGCACCTGGCGTTGGTTGCGTCCCGAGACAATGAGAAACCACTCTGTAATACCGAGAACGTCACCAACATCGAGGATGATCGCATCCTCAGCGAGTTTGTCATCGGCGCCGCGTGCTCCGGCCCGAATCCAGTCGATTCTGATGTCGGTCGTGATCGAGTTCACTACTCTCATGATACCGGCTGGTCACACCCGGTGCCCCAATTTGCCAGCCGACGAAATGCTAGATCGAGGTCGCCGACGGTGCCTACGGCTCCCAATCCCTTCCAAGCGTGACCTCCACATCGAACAACGGTCCCTCCGACGCAACCAACGTGGGTTCGGCGGCGCCGATAGCGTCTGCCATGTCGGCCGCGATTTGCGCGAAGGATTCGTCGTAGTAGATGACCTCGCTGCGCTCCTGGTCAAAGACCAGCTCGTTCCGCAACAACACCAGCTCGGCTCCGGCCGTCGTTAGAGCAGGAATTGCTGTGTCGCGGGCGGTCGCATCACCTGCACCGTCGCTGAGCTCCAACCTCGCCCGCGCTCCTGGATAAGGCGCTGTCGGAAGCGGCACGATCGCGGCTGACATCGAGGCGATCTGATCGGCATCATCGGCTCTGATCAGATAGATCGGGCGTTCCTCGCCATCGGAAAACTCGGGCGTGACCGGGAGCGAAAGATCGTTTACGGGTCCCGCTGCGAGTTCGCCGAGCAGCTCGCCGAACGGCTCGGAGGATCCAACGACCGAATCTACTGCGGCTTGGTCATTAGCGAGCTCGACGAGCAGTGCGACCCACAGCCGACGTTGGCGGTCGGTGCGGTTCAATGGTGACTCACCATCGCCGAGGACCTCGAAATACGACACAAGTTCGGAAGCGTCAAACTGGTGTGTCCCTGAAACGATCGAATCAGAAGGGTCGACGGTGGTGATCGGGTCGACGACCGTGATCTCGATTGGGGCCACCGCATTCAACAGCTGCTCGAAGGCATCGGCATCGAGCACAGACTCACCCTCTGTAAACCCGAAGCCGAGCAGCCCGCCGACACCAACAGCTAGACCATCGACGCCTTGGTCCTCGAAGAGTGCCGAAAGCAAGATTGGATCGGTGAGGCCCGGTGCAGTCACTTGAGTATCCGCGGGAATCACGAGAACAGATCCTCCTTCGGCTTCGTCCTCATCGCCAATGAGCACCGACACCCCTGTCAAGGCACCCTCGCTACCGGTATGGGCGACCATCGCAGTCTCTGTCGGCTCCACGACTGCGGTCCATCCCGGCGCGTTCGGATCCTCGATCGCCTTCGGTATCTCGGGCGTGCCAGTGCTGCCCAACACCTTGTCGGTGCCCGCCAGCGCGACAAGTGCTCCGCCAACCGCAACGGCGAGCAACGCTACTGGAAATCCGATCATCCAATAGAGGGACATACGTACCGGTTCTCGGTGCGATCGCGGTAAGCCGTGTTCGGTGACCCCCTCCGGATCGGCTCGAGGTGGTGAAGGTTCGGAGGTGGTCATGGCCGATGGTTATCGTTCATTCGCCACCACCGTAGAGGCCGACTTCAGCCACATACGCGATCACAGGATCCGGCACCAGCCAACGAACCGATCGGCCGAGCTTGATCTGGTTTCTCAACTGACTCGACGACAGATCGACAAGCGGACTCGTGACGGTTCGCAGTTCCCAGCCCTCTTGTACCACGGCCTGCTCGCTACCGGGGCGAGCGACGACCACGATCGTCGCCAACTCGGCGACGATCTCGCGGCGTTCCCACGTGTCGAGCCCCGCTGCGCTGTCGGACCCGATCACGAGATACCAATCGACTTCGGGTTCTTGTGATGCCAGTTCCTCCAGAGTGTCGGCGGTATAGCTCGGCCCGCGGCGCCGGACCTCGAGATCATCGACCTGGAAATCCGGCACACCCTCGATGGCCAATTGCGTCATCTCTTGACGGTGCCGCGCCTCTGTGACCGCTTCGAACCGCGTTTTTTGCCATGGGTCGCCAGCTACCACGAACCGCACCGCCTCTAGGTCAAACCCCTCCACTGCAGCCCGCGCGGCAGCCAGATGGCCGACATGGGGTGGATCGAAGGTCCCCCCGAAGAGGCCGATTTTGCGTCGACCACGAAAATCCTCGCCCTGCACGGCTAGATAGTCTAGGCTCTACGGCGCACAGGAGGCGCTTCGCCTTTTGTGCATGCGCGTGGTGGAACATCCCGACGATGTGACAACACATGCGGTATGGCCTATTGTTACAGTTGTAGCCTGATGAGGTCGATAGCACGCATATTGGTGAACGACTAGATCAGGAAAACATATATGACGAGCACTCCATGACCGGGAGCCTTGGTGCCCCGAACATGGCAGCACGCGGCAAATCAGCGTGACCAAGGTCATATCAATCCGGGAAGCAATGCCACCGTGGTGTTGTTGTAAGTTACACAGCGCCGAACTTGATTCGGCCTCGCATCGAAACCTGTGGACAGGATGGCACGACCATCCCGATAGGAACGGAAAATATGAGTGATTCAGTAGGCCAGTATCTCAACGAGATCGGCATGGTCCCCCTCCTCAATGCGGAGGAAGAGCGCGAGCTAGCTCAGATCATCGAAAAGGGCCAAGAAGCCCTCGCTCGCAGGGAAGCCGGTGAGACGGGTCGCGAGGTCCGCCGCGGCATTTCCGACGCTGCGGTTGCAAAGGATCGGTTCATCCGAGCCAACCTTCGCCTCGTTGTGAGCGTTGCCCGCCGTTACCCCCTGCCCCCCGGCATGGAGCTTCTCGATCTCATCCAGGAAGGCAACCTCGGACTCGAACACGCAGTCGACAAGTTCGATTGGCGCAAGGGTTTCAAATTTTCGACGTACGCCACGTTCTGGATTCGTCAGGCAATCGGCCGGGCGCTCGATCAGAAGGCCAGCCTCGTGCGCCTTCCAGGCGACCGTTCCGCAAGCCTGCGAGCGGCACTTCGACAGGTTTCCGGTGATGGCGACGAGCTGGACGACGAGCATGCACGTCTGCATCGTTTAACGACTCCGACGTCGCTCGATCGCACCATTGGTGATGACGACAGCAACGAGCTCGTCGATCTTTTGCCAGACTCGAATCCTGGCCCCGAGACCGAGGTCATGGCCAGAGCCGAAGAGCAAATGGTCACAGACCTTCTCGACGTACTCGATGCCCGTGCCCGTTATGCGGTCGAGCAGCGCTTCGGCCTGCACGACGGTCGCAAGCGCAGCTACCGCGAGGTTGGCGAGGAGCTCGGTGTTACTGCCGAGGCAGCTCGACGTCTCGTCAAGCGAGCGGTCAGCACCGTGCGGGATCATGCTGCAGACAAGGTCGACGCCGCCTGAGAGCACACAAGGTCAATTGAGAATGCCTCGCGGTTTGCGCTGCGGGGCATTCTCCGTTTTGGGGCCAGGCGGCGCTCGTGGCTAAACAAGTTGCGGATAGCGCGACCACAGCGCAGGCTTAGCTGGTGAACACCACGACAACACCATGGTCATCCAGCTCCTGGCGATCACTCAGTGCGCTCCAACAGCCCGACTGGCCCGATCCCGAGGCGCTCGATGTAGCGCTGGACCGACTTCGGACTCAGCCGCCGCTCGTCTTTGCTGGCGAGGCACGCGACCTCACGACCCAACTCGGTTCGGTCTGTGACGGCAAGGCATTTCTGCTCCAGGCCGGCGACTGTGCGGAGTCGTTCGACGCCAGCGCGGACAGCACGCGCGACAAGCTGCGGGTCATTCTGCAGATGGCTGTCGTGCTCACCTATTCCGCTGGCGTTCCGGTGGTCAAGGTTGGGCGCATCGCGGGGCAGTTCGCGAAGCCGCGTTCGGCACCGACCGAGCGGATGGATGACGTCGAACTCCCCTCATTTCGAGGACACATCGTCAACGGACACCGGTTCGACGCGGAGTCGCGCAACCCCGATCCTGACCGTTTACTCACCGCCTACAACCAGTCTGCATCAACTCTCAACCTGCTTCGAGCTTTCACCAAGGGTGGATTTGCAGACCTTGGGCGTGTGCAGGCATGGAATCGTGAGTTCGTCGCCGAGTCACGCGCTGGCCAGCGTTACGAACTCGTCGCGAGCGAGATCGAGAGGGCTATGCGCTTCATGGAGGCATGTGGCGTCAACACCACCAACACACCGGCGATGCACCAGGTCGATTTCTACACCTCACATGAGGCGTTGATCTTGCCGTACGAGGAAGCCCTGACCCGTCAAGATTCGATGACCGGCGAATGGTACGACTGTTCGGCTCACATGTTGTGGATCGGCGAACGCACCCGTGCGCTCGATGGAGCTCACGTTGAGTTCCTCCGTGGTGTCAAGAACCCCATCGGCACCAAGATCGGACCGAGCGCCACTGCGGCCGATGTCCTTGGGCTGTGCGAGACGCTCAATCCCGAACACATTCCAGGACGTTTGACACTCATCACCCGGATGGGTGCAGAGCTGATCAAGGACAAACTCCCTGCACTACTCGAGGCGGTGCGTGAGGCAGGACATCCCGTCGTGTGGGCCTGTGACCCGATGCACGGGAACACGTTCACCGCACCCGACGGTCGAAAAACACGACATTTCGAAGACATCTTGACCGAGATCAAGGGATTCTTTGAGGCACACCACACCGCGGGAACAGTCCCTGGCGGCGTGCACATCGAGCTGACCGGTGATCAGGTTACCGAGTGCCTCGGCGGCGCGGAGGAGATCCTCGACACCGACCTGTCCGAACGTTACGAAACGATGTGCGACCCACGTCTCAACGGCCGCCAGTCCGTCGACCTGGCGTTTCGTGTCTCGGAGTTGTTGCGCACCGATTGAGCAGCGCTGCCATGACACGAACAATCGGGGACTAACTCGCGCTAGGGACCAACACTGGATCTGCCGGGCGCAGTCAAACAAATTCGCGATGAATTCCTGATAAGTATTGTCATCTTTGTTAGATTCCCGTAAAATCCGATCAGCTCACTCATATTTAGTCCTCAAAGCCCGAGAGGCCGACGTAATGCTTGATGTATCAATCGACAACCAATCTCTTATCGATCCATCGCTACTCGCCGACATCGACAAGTTCGAGCAGCAGCTCGAGCGCTATCAGTCCGGCGAAGTCGACGACGATGTCTTCAGAGTGTTCCGTTTGACTAATGGCATCTATGGCCAGCGCCAGGGTGGCACCAGTCAGATGGTGAGGATAAAGATCCCCTACGGACAACTCAATGCCGCGCAGCTTGACGCGTTGGGCACCTTCGCCACTCAGTTCTCCCGAGGCTGGGGCCACATCACGACCAGGCAGAACATCCAGTTCCACTTCGTCGAGCTCAGCGATGTGCCAGACGCCATGCGCCTGCTGGCATCTGTCGGTCTAAGTACCCGCGAGGCATGCGGCGACACCGTGCGCAACGTAATGGGCTGTCACCTGGCGGGCGCATGCCCGCTTGAGGTCCTCGACATCACGCCCTGGGCTGAGGCAACATTTCGACACTTCATCCGCAATCCAATCTGTCAGCGGATGCCGCGCAAATTCAAGATCAACTTCAGTGGTTGCGACACCGACTGCGGCCAGGCCATGTTCAACGACGTCGGCGTTATCGCGGTCCGCCACCCCGAAACCGGAGAAGCCGGGTTCCGTGTCTTCGTAGCAGGCGGTCTCGGCACTACGCCGCATCCGGCGTTGGCATTCGAGCCGTTCACCAGCCGTGAGGACCTCTTGCCGACAATCGAGTCGCTGCTGCGGGTATTCGACCGTTTCGGTAACCGCGCCAACAAACTGCGCGCTCGCATGAAGTGGCTGGTCGACCAACTCGGCTGGGACGAACTTGTCGCGGCCGTCAAGACCGAACGCAAGTTTCTAGTTGCGTCAGCGACTTGGCCTGGCGGTATCCCTGAAGTCGTCGAGAAGTGGGGTGACGAGCCAGCGGGCAGCCTAGGTGGCGACAACGTATCCCCAATTGGCCACGGTGCCCCGGTCACGCTGGTTGCGTCGCCGCCCTTCAGTCGCTGGAAGAGCGTCAACGTCGTGCGTGGCGAAGCAAAGGGCACGTTGTCGGCATACGCATCGGTCGAACTTGGAGACATCACGGCGGAACAATTTCATGGACTTGCTTCGTTGCAACGTGAGCTCGGCAGCGATGTGCGAGTGACCAACCGGCAGAACCTCGTGTTTCGTGATCTAACCGAAGATCAGCTCGACACTCTATTCGACGGGCTCGACGCGCTCGGAATGGCTCGAGCAGGCGCTGAGCTGTCCCGCGACGTCGTTGCGTGCCCAGGTGCAGACACCTGCAACCTTGCGGTCACACAATCACGAGGTCTTGCAGATGCCATCGGCGCAGAACTTGAGGAGCGTGGGCTCGCCGAGATCGGTGGAGTTCGCATCAATATTTCGGGTTGCCCCAATTCCTGTGGGCAACATCACATCGCCGACATCGGTTTCATGGGTGCCGAACGACGGGCACATGGCAAGTCGGCTCCGGGCTATCAAATGCTGCTCGGCGGCCACGTCGGCCAAGAGAAGATTCACTTCGGCGACAAGGCACTGCGGCTACCGGCTCGCAATGCTCCGAAGGCCGCTGCCAGCGTGATCAGCCAGTTCAACGAGCAGCGTGAGCCGACAGTCCGCGGCG
>JADFOM010000068.1 GCA_022562835.1 Acidobacteriota bacterium
GCCGGGTCGCCCGTGATCTTGAGGCCTCCCGCTCCGCGGGGGACTCATCGCCGCCTGTAGCCATGAGATGCCCGAGTTCGAATCGGTCGGCGCCCGCCCCATCGAATACGCCAGCGATTCGGCCACGAAACAGCACACCAATACGATCGGACAGCGACATGATCTCGTCGAGTTCTGCCGATACGAGGAGCACGGCGACGCCAGCGTCACGTAAAGCGATCAGTTGGTTGTGAATAAATTCGATCGACCCAACGTCGACTCCGCGGGTCGGTTGTGCGACAAGTAGACATTTGAGGGTGGCGTCGAACTCCCTAGCGATGATGAGCTTTTGTTGGTTGCCCCCCGAACAGGTCGAGACGGCGACGTCAACACCCGCTGTTCGTACGTCGAATTCTTCGACGAGACGCTCGGCGTGTCGACGGATGGCGCCTTCGTCGCGCAAACCGTGGCGCAAGAACTCTTTTCGCCGATAGTGGTTGAGCACGGCGTTGTCGGCAACCGTGAACTCGCTGACCAGCCCATGTTTGTTGCGGTCCTCGGGGACGTGACCAACGCCGTGCTCGGCGATCTTGCGTACTGACATCTTCGTGATGTCGAGTTGACCCAAACGAACGGTTCCCCCGTGTTTGGGTCGCATGCCAGCCAATCCCTCGACGAGCTCCCGCTGACCGTTTCCTTCCACGCCTGCGATGCCAAAGATCTCGCCGGCGTGAACCTCTAAGGAAAGGTCGTCGACCGCTGGGAGGTCGCGATCGTCGCGTATCGACAGGTTCTCGACGCGCAGCACGGTTTCACCCACCTCGGCCGCCCCTTTGTCGACCCGCAGGACGACGTCGCGGCCGACCATAAGTTTGGCGAGTGAGGCTTCGGTGGCTTCGGAGGGTTCGACGCTGCCGGCGACCTTGCCCCCCCGTAGCACCGTGATCGCGTCGGCTAGCGCTAGGACTTCGCGTAGCTTGTGGGTGATGAAGATGATCGATTTGCCCTCCGCTGCAAGGGAGCGGACCACCTCAAAGAAATTGTCGGCTTCTCCGGGCGTCAGCACCGCGGTGGGTTCGTCAAGAATGAGGATGTCTGCATCGCGATACAGGGCCTTGATGAGTTCGACGCGTTGTTGCACACCGACCGAAAGGTCGCCGACAACGGCATCGGGGTCGATGGCGAGGCCGTGAGTTTCGCTGATTTCGCGAATGCGATCCCGGGCGCTGTCCATGTCGAGGACCGGCCCGCGGGTGATCTCATCGCCGAGCACGATGTTTTCCGCGACGGTGAACACCGGGATGAGCTGGAAGTGCTGATGCACCATGCCGACTCCGTGTTCGATGGCTTCGGCTGTGCCCTTGAAGTCGGCGAACTCACCCCTGACTCGGATATGTCCCGAGTCGGGTTGGTATAGACCAAAGACGATGCTCATCAGCACGCTTTTGCCAGCGCCGTTCTCACCGAGCAGGCAGTGGATCTCACCCTCGTTGAGTGTCAACGACACATCGTCGTTCGCGACGACGCCTGGAAACGTCTTTGTGACGCCGTCGATCTCGAGGATGGGGCGGCGCTCGGTCATGAGTCGCACACCTTAGGTCCGCTCCCTTATCGAGGCCAGCACGCCGGAACTCGAAAACGAGAAGAGCCCCGACCCAAGCGGCCGGGGCTCTCGTCGAATCAATCACTCACCATGTGTTCGGTGGGCGAGTGTTTCAGCGGATGTCAGTCGCGGGTGAACCTTCACCAACGAACAGGCCGTCGATTTCACAGACGCCCGTGTCGATGCTGCCGTCTGCGAGGCCGGCACGTGCGGCCTCGACCGCTGCGGCGGCCTCATCGGAAACGGCTGCGTCGTGGAACGGCGCGTAGGTAATGCCGTCGTTCGCGGCGGTCAGCACGAATGCGGTACCGACGAAGCTGTCTTGGATCGACGCCAGAATGTTGCGGAACACCGCGAGGTCGACGCGCTTCATGGCCGAGCTGGCCAGGAACTCAGAGCCAGCCTTCTCGCCACCCTGGAAGGTGGTGAAGTACTCGTCCTGGTCGACACCGATTCCCCATGCGCCATTGCTCGTTGCGGCTTCTACGCCGCCGGAGCCGGTCGGGCCACCGGCGCCGAATACGACGTCGGCGCCTTCGCCCATGAACTGCTCGGCGTCAGATCCGCCCTTGGCGGGATCGGTGAACGACTCGTTGTAGACGCTCTTGACATCGATGTCGGCGTTGACCGATTCGGCGCCTGCGATGTAACCGTTGACGTACTTGACGACGGGTGGGACGTCTTCACGACCGGCGACCACGCCGATCACGCCGGACTCGCTCAGGCTGGCAGCGAGCACGCCGGCGATGTAGCCGCCTTCGTGCTCGTTGAACAATACGCCGACATAGTTCTCGGGGTACTCGACCTGGAACTGGTCGACACCGATGAAGTCGACGTCTGCGTTGGCCTCTGCCGCTGCGAATGTCGTGTCACCAAGTAGGAATCCGACGGTAATGACTGCTGCGGGGCCGCCGTCGATGGCCGTCGCGATATTGGCCTCGTAGTCGGCTTCCGACGCGGTTTCGATGAACGACGTCTCGAAGTCGAAACATTCCGCAGCGGCTCCATGCCCTCAAATGCGAATTGGTTGAAGGTGCCGTCGTCGACCTTTCCGAGGTCGGTAACGAGCGTGACGGCGTAGCCATCGGGAAGTGTCACGTCGCCGGCATCGGCGCACTCCTCTTCGAGCGTCCGTGCTGTGGCCTCGTCGCCTTCACCTTCACCTTCATCTTCGGCTATTGTCTCAGTCGTTGTTGTGTCACCTTCGGCTGCGGACGTTGTTGTTTCGTCCGAATCGCCACCGTCGTCATCGTCTCCACATGCGGCCGCGACAAACGCGAACGCAAGGAAGACGCTCAATACGAGCAAGAGTCGCTTACGCATGGTTCCCCTCCAAGGGATTTGGGTGCGAGCGCCAGCCGACGCAACGCCTGAGCGCAACACAATACCCGCGATCTCCGCAATGTGACACGCGAGCTCTACGGTAGTGCCCTCCATCGACCCACCGAGAAGCATGTACATAGCTCAGATCACCGATCTACACATTTCTGATCAGTCCAACGAGAGAGTTCAGCTCGTCGACTGCACAGCCCGTCTCGCTCGTGTCGTCGAGGTTCTTGAGTCTCTGATCCCGCGCCCTGATGTTGTCCTGTTGACCGGTGATCTGACCGATGAAGGCACTGCCGATCAGTACCTGCTGTTGCAGGGGCTCCTTGCACCTCTGACTATTCCGGTGCTGCCGATCCCAGGCAACCATGACCTACACGACGCGTTCGTTGAGTCCTTCGCCGAAGTATTACCGCCCGATCTCGCCGACGGTCATTGTAGTTACGTCATCGAGCCGCGGGCAGCAGCTCAGCCAAGGTTGATTGGTTTCGACACGTCGCACCCCGAGCGCATCGATGGAGTTGCTCCCCAAGATCGACTTCTGTGGCTCGATCAACAGCTCTCGGCAGCGCCCGAAGTGCCTACTTTGATCTTCATGCATCATCCGCCGATCGATAGCACGATCTGGTGGATGGACATCGTTGGATTGTCACCAGGCGACGCAGTCGAGTTGCGTGCGGTTATTGCGCGTCATGATCAGATTCGCCTCGTTGTAGCCGGACATATCCACCGTCCGATCCATTCGATGATCGGCAGCGCACGTGTCTCGATATGCCCATCGACCGTTCATCAGGTGGGACTTAGCGTCGTAGAGGAAGCCGTGCCGTCGGTGTCAACAGAACCGGCGGGGTTCCAGCTGCATGTGTGGACCGGCGAGGAGTTCGTTACCCACACCGAACGAGTCGACGACCGTGCCGAGCGCGTCGAACTCGACAGCTTCCGTGTCGATGTCGAGCGCTATCGCAGCGTTCGTTCAGAGACCGGAGCGCTCTTTAAATCCGACCTCGGGTTCTGAACTCGGATTTTTCGTTACGGCTGACGTGGCACTTCGCAGGCGTCGGTCGCGCCGGGCATTTTGGATCGGTTGCGTGCAATCAACCCGTAGATGGGTTTCGCTACCCATTCGATTGGTGGGTCACTAGGAGCCATCCGATGATCGACCAGAACCCGCCGGCGGCGATTAATGACCGGCCGATTGCGAGGTGTCCGCGGAAGGTCGTGCCGTGTTGGTCGACCCAGTAGGCCGCGCTGGTGACGTCGTCGACGCTGAGGTCATAAGCGGAAATTTCAATCGACTGGTATGGGGCTACCGTCGCATTGTCTAGACGAGTTTCAATCCAGCGAGCGCTACGCGTGCAGAACCCGCAGTCACCGTCGAAGATCAATACCGGTGTGCTCATTTGCGGTGCCACGCGAAGCGTGGATCAGGAATTGCGACCGAAGTTCGGCTTGCGTCCATGGTTGGCTTTGCTGCGGCGAGTCTTCGCCTTTTTCTTTTGGGTGCGCTTCGACATGTCTTCAAGCCTATCGGTGGCGTGGTCTCACGCGGCCCACGACATCAGTTCCTCGACCGAGAGGGTGTTGATGACCGATTCGATCGGCACGCCACACGCGGCTGCTTTGTCGCACCCGAAGGCTTGCCATTCGAGTTGTCCGGGGGCATGTGCGTCGGTGTCGATGGCAATCGAGCACTTCCACTCGACCGCTAACGCCAACAGCTCCTCGGGAGGGTCCTGGCGTTCGGGCCGACAGTTGATTTCAACCGCGGTGTCGAATCGTGCGCATGCTGCGAAGACGATTTCGGCGTTGAAGACCGAACCGACCCGACCGCCGCCAATGACTTTGCGGTTGGTGATGTGGCCGATGATGTTGACATGTGGGTTGGCCACCGCGACGACCAGGCGTTGGGTCATCTGATCTGAGGGCATCCGGAATTTCGAGTGGACGCTGGCCACGACAACATCGAGCCTCGACAACATCGCGTCGGACAGGTCGAGGCTGCCATCTTCGAAGATGTCAACCTCCATCCCGGTGAGAATCCGGAATGGTTCGAGCTGGTCGTTGAGCGAGGCAATCTCGTCGAGCTGGCGCTCTAGTCGCTCCTCGTCAAGTCCATGGGCGATGGTCAGGCGCGCCGAGTGGTCGGTCAACACGATGTATTCATGGCCGAGTGCCCGCGCCGCTCGCGCCATTGCTTCGATCGGCGCTCCTCCGTCGGACCAGGTGGAGTGCATATGGCAGTCGCCTCGGAGCGCATCGAGATAGCGCTGGCCATCGGTGGTGATTCTAACGCGGCTGCGTGCGTCGAGTTTGGTGAGGTAGTCGCATTCGACGCCCCGAATCGCGTTTGCGATGACCGTTGCAGTGCTGGGACCAATGCCCTCGAGATCGGTCAGCGTTTCGTCTGTGGTGCGGGTCTCGAGTTCCTCGATGCCGACCTCGTGTGTTCGCTCCCGTGCCTTGGAGAAGGCGCGGAGTTTGGATGACGGCGCGAGTTCGCGGTCGAGGAAGTAGATGGCCTTTTCGATCGCTTCGTCCACCCGTTCCATCTCACGAGGTTACCTTCTGGATTTTTCTCCGGAGGCACCGCATCTCGCTGCCTTTGCCGCCAAGACCAGGGATTCTCGATAGCGTCGCTCACAATATGGAACGCTTTGGATTTGTCGGACTGCCCAATGCGGGCAAGTCGTCCCTCTACAACGCACTGGCCGGCGGGGGTGCACTTGCCGCGCCCTATGCGTTCGCAACTACAGATCCCAACATTGGCGTCGCGAAGGTGTTCGACAAGCGACTTGATGCCCTCGCCGCAATGTCGCAGTCAAAGAACATCGTGAACGCGTCGGTGCAATTCACAGACATTGGCGGACTGGTCGAGGGAGCGAGTCAGGGAGAAGGCCTCGGCAACAAGTTCCTCGCGGGCATTCGCGAGGTCGACGCGATCGTCTTTGTACTGCGGGCATTCCTTGACTCTGACGTACCCGGTCCAACCGATCCGCTCGAGCACCTCGCCGTTGTTGAGACCGAGCTAAGTCTGGCCGACCTCGACACGGCGGAAAAGCAGCTCTATAAGCGTCAACGAGCGGTCAAGGGCGACAAGAGTCTCCTGGCCGAGGTCGCTTTGCTCGAGAGGGTTGTCGAGTTCTTGTCCGAGGGGACGCCGCTGTATCGCTGCGACCTGAACGATGACGAACGACTGATGCTCAAGGAATGTTTCTTGTTGACCAACAAACCGGTGCTGGCGGTGGTCAACATCGGCGACGACCAACTCGACGATGCCGAGGCTATTGCGGCTTCTGTCGCGGCCGAACTCGACGCGGAAGTAATCGCGATGTGTGTGCAACTCGAAGCCGAAGCCGCGGAGCTAGAAGGTGACGACCGCCGCGAGATGCTCGAGGGACTGGGGCTTGGCGAGGGAGCGATGCCACGATTCATCGCAGCGGCCTATCGGATGCTCAGGCTACGAACGTTCCTCACAACCGGAGAGAAGGAGTCTCGTGCGTGGACCTTTCGCGCCGGTTCGACCGCACCGGAGTGTGCTGGTGTAATCCACACCGACTTTCAGCGCGGTTTCATCAAGGCCGAAACAATCGGCTGCGAAACCCTGCTTGAGATGGGTTCGTGGAGTGCAGCACGGGACAAGGGTCTCGTGCGCTCCGAAGGCAAGGACTACGTGGTTGAAGACGGTGAGGTGTTGGACTTCAAGTTCAACGTGTGAGGTTTTCGATTGGTGCAACCGTCGCGAGGGTCGAAGCGGCGTGGTGCGCTGGGGTGCGCGATGACCCTACGATCGTGGGGTGTCCTGGTTGTTGAACGACGAAGGTTCGGTTCTAGCGTCGTTGGAGATCGCTGATACCCGTGCGTCGCGCCGCCGGGGTCTATTGGGTCGCGACAATTTCGAGGGGGCGCTCTTGTTGCGACCGGCGCGATCGGTGCACACGTTTGGCATGGGGTTCACGATCGACGTCGCGTTGTGCGACCGCGACATGGCCGTCCTCAAGCTCGTCACCGTTCCGCCTCGACGGTTGGTGTTGCCGGTGGCGCGTGCCTACTGCGCGATCGAAGCAGAAGCGGGCTCGATGGCCCGCTGGAATCTGTCGCCAGGCGATCAGCTCGAGGTCAGTTCATGAGCGGTGTCTTGGTCGTCGTCGCAACCCCGATCGGAAACCTCGACGAGTTGTCGCCCCGTGCGCGCGCTGCACTGGTCGACGCCGACGTAGTGGCATGCGAGGACACACGTCGTACGGGTCGTCTGTTCGACCTGTGCGGACTGGCGCCGCGTCCGCCGTTCGTTTCGCTTCACGAACACAACGAAGCTGAGCGTGCGAGTGATCTTGTCGATAGATGCCGCGCGGGTTCGACAGTCGCGTTGGTTAGCGACGCAGGGATGCCGACGATCAGTGATCCAGGTGCTCGTCTCGTCGAACAGATGCACGAAGCCGGCATCACCATAAGTGTTGTCTCAGGGCCATCGGCGGTGGTCAGCGCGCTCGCCGTAAGCGGCTTTGTGGCAGATCGTTTCGTCTTCGAGGGGTTCCTGCCACGTAAGGGTGCTGCCCGTCAGCAGGTCGTCGAGTCGATCGCTGCCGACACCCGCACCGTGGTGTTGTACGAATCGCCGCATCGAATCGAATCGACCATGCGCGATCTGACCGAGGCGTGCGAGGACGAACGCCTTTGCGTCGTGGTGAGAGAACTGTCGAAGCTGCATGAACAAATTTGGCGGGGACCACTCGGCGACTATCAGAGCGACCCCGCTGTTGGTTCTCCGAGAGGGGAGTATGTCGTCGTCGTCGAGGGCGCACCTCAGAAGGCTCCCGCCGGTGACGATGAGCTACGTGCCGCCCTGGTCGAGTTGCTCGATGACGGATTGACGAAGCGTGATGCATCGGCTCTGGTGTCGAGACGCTTCGGAGTATCGAAGCGCCGTGTTTATGAGATGGCTAACGAGAAGTGACCGAGTCACTCGAGTCGGCCTACGACGACAACACCTGGTCGCGAATCGAACGCTCGCGAAGACTGAGGGCTAGCCCGCGCCGGTTGTCGATGCCGAGTGCTGCGATCGTCGCCAGCGCAATCCTAGCCGGAGCACATGATTCGCTGACCTCGCCACCCAAAGTGTCCGAGGTCCAGTTCGTGCGACCGGATCCGATGCGCGAGGTTGATGGTGTGCGCCTCTTCTTTGTGCCCGACGCTCCGCGTTCGACGATTGCGTTCGTGCGGCTCAAGGCTTCTTGACCAGGTCCGAATCGTGTGAGCAGCAAACTCGACCGGGGTCGTCGGACACTTAGCGTTGGGCTCACAGTGGTTGTCATCGAGGGTGCGAGGGTCAGGACTAGAGTGCTCCGTACGCCGAGCGCAGAAAGGGTGCCGTGGCCGGGGTCTACATCCACATAGGGCTTCACAAGACCGGAACGACCTCGCTACAGAGATACTTCCTCCACCATGGCGACGCGGGCACCCTCGGAGACATCGACTATCCGATGATTCCTGCCACTCGCAACAGCCGAGCCCATCACATCTTGGCGGGGTTCGGTGGTCCGCGATCGGGTGAAGCGATTGCTCGACTTGTCGATGTGATCGCAAACTCCAAGGCCGACCATGTGGTGTTGAGCAGTGAACTGTTGAGCCTGGCGGACCCAGCCAGGGTTCGCGAGACCCTCGGGTGTGACGCGGCGATCGTGGTGTACCTACGTCGTCAAGACGAATACCTGGAGAGCTTCTACCGCGAGGTGGTGAAGATGTCGCACTACCACGGGTCACCCGATGAGTTCGTCCATTCGGCTCTCGACCAGGAACCGGTGACTCTTGTGACACGCGGCAAGACCAAAGTGAACGAGGCGGTGCCCGTCTATTTCTCACAACTAGTGGACAGGTGGTCAGCCGTGTTCACCGACGTGCGTGTGCGGGTCTACGGCAACCCCGCTGAGGGGTTCGACATAGTGGAGGACTTCGCCGACGTTACCGGCCTCGACTTGCCGGGCGGGTCTCCGCCATCGGTGAACGAGAGTTTCCCTGTCAAGCTGCTCCAGTTCAGACAAGCCATCGACCGTCAACTCTCGGCTGAGCAACGCCGCGAACTTTCCCCGTTCTTGTGGAGGGTTAGCCAGACGTCGGGTGACCCGACGCCGAATGGCTTCATATCGCCAGGCCTGCGCGCCGAGATCGTGCGGCGCTGCGCAGACGACAACGTTCGGCTCGCCGAGGTCTTGGGAACCGAGGGCGTCTTCGATGAGTTCGACCCGCTCGATCAGCCGGCGGAGATCGATCCGCTCAGCGAGACCGAGTTCGCCGCTTTCGCAGGTCTACTAGTCGGGCAATTGCTCAAAAGAAATTGATTGGTCAACACACGGTCAGGAACAGTCTCGGCGACGTCGCTGCCATGCCGACGTTCACCCATCCTCCACGAAAGAAGTAGTGAATGAGAACCGGGCTGAACTTCGGGTTCTTGCAGAGGCTGATGACCACCCCTGGCCTGGTCGACGAGTACATGCTGCGACTCGAACAGTGTCATCTCGATACCGTTCGAGTCCCGCTCCACTGGCGCAGGTTGGTTGATGACCGCGGTGTCTCGATCGGTCGGGGAGAGGTCGGCGACAACTACGACCGATTCTTCGAGCTACTCCCCGCTGACTTGCGAGTACTCGGGTTGATTGTCGCTCCGCCGCGTTCGGTGGCGGTACGGCATTTCCGAGGGGTCGAATCCGTTACCGATCCCTATGTTCGGTTTCTGCGTGCGGTGGTCGATCGGTTTGAACGTGTGGACGAGATCGAGCTGTGGAACGAACCCAATGCAAGCGATTTCTATCTGTCGGTGGCCGATGGTTCGAGTCATCGACCGTGGACGTCCGATGAGTTCGTCGATCAGGTTGTCTTGCCTGGGGTCGAGTTGCTGCATTCTCATCGGCCGGACATGCCGCTGTGTCTCGCCACCTTTGCGGAGAACGGCCTCGTGGGTCACGACTACCTTCCCGGAGCTCCTTCGGGTGTGCTGCCGCGCAACGCTCGCTTCGAAGCAATGCGAGATGCCGAGGAGGGCGACCGCGGAAGATGGCACTTCGTGCCTTCGTTCGGCCCGCGGGCTATCGAGCGCATCGCCGCCGAGGTGGAGGTGCGTCCCGGCGATGCCATTGCCCTTCATCCCTATCCCTACTTCGAGCCAGGGCAGGACCAGACCTATGCCGGTAGGACGCTGCAGCTCATCGACGACGCCGCTGAGTATCTCGCACCGATGCGCGACAAGGGCGTCGAGCTGTGGCTAACCGAAGTGGGGTGCAGAGCGCACGATCCACGCGCATCGAACCGCAAGAAACTTGGCGATCAGGCGTCATTTGTTGATCGGGTCTTCGATGCGGTGCCGTCGTTAGGTGTAGATCGCGTCTATTGGTACAAATTCGACGACGCTCCGGCCGATCTTGTTCAGGAGAAGACCTTCGGGTTGTTCGACCATTTCGGAAGACCTCGACCTTCGTACAGATCGTTTCGGTCTCTGAGCCGCTCCCAGGTCGAGGGTGGTCCGCGCACCGTCGTGGTCACA
>JADFOM010000398.1 GCA_022562835.1 Acidobacteriota bacterium
ACGTCGGTCAATAGTTCGGTGCCGAGGGCGTCATGATTCCAGCCGACGATGTTGAGCGCGAAGATTGGACGTCCACCCATTGCGTAGATGTCAGACACACTGTTCGCCGCGGCGACACGACCCCAGGATCGGGCGTCATCGACGACGGGAGTGATGAAGTCGAGTGTGGATACGAGCGCGGACGTCTCGTCGAGTCGCCAAATGGCTGCGTCGTCGCCGGTTTCAGCGCCAACGAGTAGCGATGGATGGGTTTGGACAGGTAGTTCGCGCAGCACGTGCGCCAGCTCGCCGGGAGCGAGTTTGCATCCTCAACCAGCGCCGTGACTGAACTGAGTTAGCCGCGCAGTGGATTCGTCTCCCATCGTCACCTCCCCAACCTCGCCGGTCCCTACGAGACTACCCGACCTGTCTTGATGTTTTTCTGACCCCCAGGATGCCCTTTTGGGCATCCTGGGGGTCAGAAAAACAGAAACACAGGGTGAGGGGGCGTAGGATCAGCGGTCGCCGAGGGAGAGGACCCGCATGTCTACAGGTGGTAGCACGAAGGCAATCATCGCGGCGTTCTTCGCGAACCTCGGTATCGCCATCACAAAGTTTGTCGGATTTTTCGTGACAGGGTCTTCGTCGATGCTCGCCGAAGCGGTGCACTCATGTGCGGATACAGGCAACCAGGCACTGCTTATTCTCGGCACCAAGCGCGCCAAACATGCGCCGACCAGCATGCACCCATTCGGGTTCGGCAGGGAGCGCTACTTCTGGTCGTTCATCGTCGCTCTGGTCCTTTTCACACTCGGATCCGGATTCGCGGTGTTCGAAGGCGTCGACAAGATCCGCCATCCCCACGAAATCAACAGTCTCGGCTGGGCGGTCGGCATCCTTATCTTCGGACTCATACTCGAAGGCTGGTCTTTCCGCACCGCAGTGCAAGAGGCGAACCGTGTTCGAGGTCGTAGCAGCTGGACACAGTTCATCAGAAATTCGAAGACACCGGAACTGCCCGTCGTGCTGCTCGAAGACTTTGGGGCGCTCATCGGTCTCCTTATCGCTCTGACTGCCCTTCTGTTGGCCCACTTCACCGAGGACGCGGTCTGGGATGGCATCGGAACGTTATTGATCGGGCTCCTACTGGGTGCGATCGCTTTTGTGCTCGCCGTGGAGATGAAGAGCCTCCTCCTCGGCGAATCTGCAACTCCGCAAATGCTCGACAAGATCGTCGCAGCGATCGAATCTCAACCCGAAGTTGGTCGCATCATCCATCTGAAGACTCAGCACATCGGTCCCGATGAGCTATTGGTCGGTGCCAAGATCAGCTTTCAAGGCGATCTCGATACCGCCGATCTGGCGGCGGCCATCAACGCGATCGAAGCTCGAGTGCGAGAGGAAGTGCCGATTGCTCGTCCGATGTACATCGAACCCGACATCTACTCCGCGACACATGACGAGCCGGACGAGACATAACGCGCAGCGATTCATGGCGGCATGACACGCTGCGATTCACGAAGACGTAGAGTAGAGGCTTAACGAAACCGGGGAGCTCGGATGCACCGAGCTGAGAGGACGTCTACACCGCCGTCGACCCGCCGAACCTGATCTGGTTAATGCCAGCGGAGGGAGTTCAGATGAAGAAACAACTCGGCTGTGCGCTAGTCATCATCGTCTTGTTCGCTTCGGCATGCGGCGACGATGACACCGCTTCGCTGACGCCGACAACCGACAGCGACGAGGGGTTGTGCCCCGGCAACGTCGGCGACGAGGTAATCGCGGAGAATGGTTACGACGGCGCGGGGACTTCGATCACGCTGGTGACACATGACAGCTTCGCTGTATCCGACGGCACTCTCGAAGCCTTCACCGACCAGACCGGCATCGAAGTCGAGGTGATCACCGCAGGCGACACCGGCGACCTCGTCGCCTCCTCGATTCTCACCGCTGGCGATGACCCGCTCGGTGACGTCATCTTTGGTATCGACAACACCTTCGCTTGCCGGGCGGTCAACGAGGGGGTCCTGGTCCCCTACCGGCCGGCCGATCTCAACTCGCTGGTGGAAGAGGCGCTCCTCGACGACGCCGGTTTC
>JADFOM010000399.1 GCA_022562835.1 Acidobacteriota bacterium
GTCTCCGCGCCCGCGAAGAAGGCCGAGAGCAGCAACGAGATCGCCACGATGCTCGCGGCGAACCACAGGTCGATATGGGTTTCCATCGGGTCCGTCAGGCACGCCTGGTGTCACCGAGGACACGATCACGATCGGTGTCTCGATGCTCGACTTCGCGAAGTTGGTCGCGGCGGGCCTCTCTGAAACCGGTTGGGGTGATCAGCAACTTGTCTGGGAGACGCTGATTCAGGATCTCAACGATCGCGGCGGCATCAACGGTCGAAATGTCGAGGCGGTATATCAGTATTATTTGCCGACCAGCGAGGCCGAGGCGGAAGCCGCCTGTCTGAAGTTCACCGAGGACATTGATGCCTTTGCAGTGCTTGGTGGATTCCTCGGTCCGGTCGAGCCGTCAAACGTGTGTGTAGCAAGAGCTCCCGACACCACTCTGATCGCAGGGCAGGGACTCGACGCGGAGCGGCTCGAGGAGGCGCAGGCACCTTGGCTCATCAGCGGTGCCGCCAACGAGCGCCTGCTCGACACTCTGGTCTTCCTCCTCGATGACAACGGCGACCTAGAGGGTAAGAAGATCGCCGTTGTAGGCGGCAACGAGGCCGAGAACATCTACGAAAGTGCTGGCGACGTACTCGGCGAGTATGGCGTCGAGCCGGTGCTCGAGGTGAAAAACACGGCGGCCAGCGGTGACATTCCGGCCGGTGATGCCGAGTGGTCGGTGATCGCTGAGCAGATCATCGCTTCAGACGCCGACACCGTGATGCTGATAGGCAGCGTCACAGCGGGCATCCGGGGCATCAAGGAAAATGCTCTCGACGTCGATATTTGGACCCCAAGTGCCGGTGAACTCGGAAACCTTGGTGCCAGTATTGATCCCGAGGATGCCGACGGCACGATTTCGGTCATCGGCTTGACCGCTCAGGAAATCTGGGATGAGGAAATCAGCACCGAGTGTCGTGCGCGCTTCAGCGCACTTCAGCCCGACATTGAACTTCTCTCACCGAGCGAGATCCAGGAGGGCGACGAGGAGTGGTACATCTCGGTGCACAACTATTGTCGCTGGCTGACGTTGTTCGAATTGGTGATGACCGATGCAGGTGTCAACCCGACCCAGGACAGTTTTGGTGAGGCCGCCGCCAACATGGGCGAGTTCTCACTTCCCGGCATCCCGTACGCTTCGCTCGGCCCGGACAAGCCCGATGCAAGTGACGCTTTCCGACTCTCGGCCTTTGACAGCGCCGAGGGCGTGAGCGGCAGTTCTGTTGGGATCACCGACGTTATAGACACGACGTCATAAGGGTTAGGCTGAGTCCCGTCAACGCGCAACGCAAGAACCGAAAGGAATCCACCATGTGGAACCGTCTCGTCGATCGCTTTTCAGCACCTACCGCGGAGGCCCACTGCGATGGGCCTTGTGGTGTCTATGACCCTGCGTCAGCACGTATCGCCGCTGAGGCTGTGCGGTCGATGACCAAGAAGATCGGTGACCTCACTCCGCCTGCAGCTGGTGATGCTGCCGCTCTTGTTGCTTATTCGAACACGATTTCGCGTTTTGTCTCCATCAAGGAGGAGCAGGCCGAGCTGGCAAAACGCGAGATCCTCGTACTGTGGACCGACTTCTTCAAGCCCGAACACCTCGAGGCCAACCCCGATCTTCACGACCTGTTCTGGAATGCCGCGAAACTTTGTTCGGCCGCCAAGCAGAATGTCGACCCAAAAGCGTGTGACGACCTGATCTCGGCGATTGAGAAGATCCACAACACGTTTTGGTCCGCCAAGGGCCGCGACGTCGAATTTTTCCTCGCCGGCTGACCCCGAAGGGTGCTCTACGAGTTCACGCAATGGGTGTTGCGGCGTCGGCGGCGCTACCGCGTTACCGGGACCAGCATGGAGCCCGAGCTGCACGACGGTGAACTCATTTTGATCGAACCTACGAACGTGGTTGGTGTCGGTGACCTCGTGGTCTGCCGTCACCCTTTCCGCAAGATCGAGGTTGTGAAACGCATCGCCTCGATCGATGCAGATGGGTTCATCGCCCTGTCGAGCCCGAGCGGGACCGACAGCGACCAGTTCGGTC
>JADFOM010000400.1 GCA_022562835.1 Acidobacteriota bacterium
GCCGTCGGTACCGACAGGCTCGCTTCCATGTTCTCGACGATCCTTGCGGCGGCCCCGCGAATCGGTTCCCCGATCTGCTCCTGGGCGGCGGCATCAGGCTTGGAAGTGGGCACGGCGGCCGAGCGCGTCGCGGGATTGGGTGGTTTCACAACAGCGGTCTTGTCGTTGCCGTAGTCGACAAAGAACTCCTGCCAAGACTCGCTCACCGACGACGGGTCCGTGACATATTGCTGGTACATCTCGTCGACCAGCCACGCATTTGGTCCAACATCGGTGGGACGAAGTTCGGTGCTCACCGGGTCGAGTGTATTTCTCTGATGCAAGCAATGTTGCGAGGTCCGAGAATGACTGGGACAAGCCGGGTCCAGCACGACCGATCGTCGCTCGGGTAGGGTCCGCGCAAATGCGCATCGCAACGTGGAACGTGAATTCGCTCAACGCCCGCCTCGACCGAGTCGAGGCTTGGCTTGCCGCGCTTGAGCCAGACGTGGTTTGCCTCCAGGAGACAAAGCTTGCCAACGACGCGTTTCCGGCGCTCACGTTCGAGGCAATGGGCTATTCGACCGCACACCACGGCCAGGGCCAGTGGAACGGAGTAGCCATCCTGTCGCGGGTGGGACTCGAAGACGTCCGCGCGGATTTCGATGATGGTGCAGATGCGGACCCCGACGCGAGGGTGTTGTGGGCGACCTGTGACGGGATCCGGGTCGCGTCTTGTTATGTGCCTAACGGTCGTTCACTCGACGACGACCACTACCAGTACAAGCTGCGTTGGCTTGAGCGACTTCGTGTCGATCTCGACCGCAACGCGGACCTCGATACTGACGTCGTAGTGCTCGGCGATTTCAATGTCGCTCCGGACGATCGCGATGTCTGGGATCCAGCGGTCCTCGTCGGTGCCACCCATGGCTCAAAACCCGAGCGGGCGGCACTGCAAGCGTTGTGCGAGCTTGGCCTGAGCGACGTCTTTCGTGATCATCACGACGAGGACGGACTGTTTAGCTGGTGGGATTACCGCGACGGAAATTTCCACAAGCGCAAAGGCATGAGAATCGATCTCGCCCTGGTGTCCGCCTCAGCGGCCGAACGGACCGAGCGAATCTTCATCGATCGTTCCGAACGTAAAGGGAAACTGCCGAGCGATCACGCGCCACTCGTTCTCGACCTTTCGCCGCGTGGCTGAGGGACGACGTTTCATGTCGGCTCTGAAAGATGTCGTCTCGCCTGGCGGCCTTCGATGTTGACATCGTTGGAAGAACATCAACTTCTCGTCTTTTGGACGCAACTGTTTGTGCTCTTGTCGGTTGCGCGATTCCTCGGTTACCTCGTGCGCAAGATCGGCCTGCCATCGGTCATCGGTGAGCTTGGCGCCGGCTTAGTGCTCGGGCCGTCGATCTTCGGTGCGGTCTTCGAGGATCAGTTCAACTGGTTCCTGCCAGATGACGAGGTTTCGTCCGCGGCGCTGTTGGCCATCGGCTGGATCGGTGTGGCGCTGCTACTGGTTGTCACTGGCTTTGAAACCGACCTGGCACTCATCCGGCGCCTAGGCCGCGCCGCTGCGTTGGTGACGGCATGTTCGCTGATTCTGCCACTCGTCGGCGGGCTCGCGATCGGCTTCGCCCTACCCGAAAGTTTCATTGGCGAAGAGGCCTCTCGCTCGGTGTTCGCACTGTTTGTAGCCGCCGCACTAGCGGTGTCGTCACTGGCGGTCATTGCGAAGATTCTGGGTGAGCTAGGTCTCATGCGTCGCGATTTCGGGCAGATCACCGTCGCTGCGGGCATGGCCAACGACGTGGTCGGCTGGGTCATGTTGGCTGTGTTCTCGGGTATCGCGACGTCTGGCAGCGTCTCGGTCAGCGGGGTGCTCGGAACTGTCGGAGGGCTCGCGATCTTCGTATTGTTGGCCTTTACCGTTGGTCAGCGTGTCGTCGATCACCAGCGTCTCGTCTCTCAGCGGTAGGTACAAATCGCGGTACGACTGCCTGAGAGCCGCTGAGATCGCGTCGTGCTTCCATACCGGATCGATGCGGTGCAGCTCATACGTGACGGAGTTCGCCACCTGGGCGGA
>JADFOM010000069.1 GCA_022562835.1 Acidobacteriota bacterium
TGGCGGATCACTGGCTCCGCCAGCAGACCGCTTCGCTGGCGGATTGATGGCGCGACCTGCGATGCACAAGTATCACTTTGGAATGCACTTGCAGGTCGACGGGTTCCACGTACATGAGCCGTAGGACTCCTTTGCCGGTTTCTCGCGCCGCCGTGGCATTCATCGGCGTGGCGCTGTTTGCCGCATCCTGCGGTGGCGGCTCGGGTGAAACCACTGCGTTGGTCGCCACGGAGAAGAACACCGCTCCACCAGCGGCGCAAGGCCCAGCTCTTCCCGACGCCCAGGAAGCGCCGTTGGTTGCCACAGCGAGTGACCTCCCGGCGATTGAGCTGATCAACGTGGTGAGCGGTGAACAGACCAACCTGGCATCGCTAGTTCCGAGTGATCGCCCGCTGCTGCTGTGGTTCTGGGCGCCGCATTGACCGACCTGTCGGGGTGAAGCCCCCGGACTCGAGAAGTTCGCTCGGGAACATGGTGACAAAATACGCGTTATCGGCGTCGGGGCTCAGGACAACCTTGCGCTAGCAGAGGACTTCATCAGGAGTACCGGCATCGAGTCATTCGAGATGTATTGGGACCCATCATTTGACTCATGGCGCCACTTCGGGGTCCGAGTCAACTCAGAAGCCTGGCTCGTCAGCGCCGATGGAACATTGATCGGTGAGCGATTCTTCGGGTTCGACGATGACGCAATCCTCGCCGCGGTAGCTTGAGAATCTCGCAGCCCTCATCGCCGCGACGCTGGGCGGGGTTTAGCGAGCGATGAATGGCGGTTTGACTACGGTGGCTGGCACCATTGTGCCGCGCTGGTCAAGCTCCACTACTGCACCCAGCTCTATGTCTGGCGGGCAGAATGCGAGCGCGATGCCACACTTGAGGACCGGAGAGAAGTTTCCGCTCGTTACTTCACCGATTACCTGATCGGCGCTGAGAAGCTGCTGGCCCGCCCGCGGTGGACGGCGACCCTCAATCGTCAGCCCGACCAGTTTGCGGCCAACGCCCGATTCGCGCTCGCTTAGCAACGCCTCGCGGCCAACGAACGTTTCCTTCTCCCAACCAACGACCCAGCCAAGCCCGGCCTGCAGGGGGCTGATTCCTTCGCCAAGTTCGTGACCATGCAGCGGTAGGCCGGCCTCAAGTCTGAGCGTGTCGCGTGCTCCGAGCCCCGCTGGTTGGGCGCCGCTGGCTAGAACCTCATCCCAGAATGCCTCCGCCACCTCTATGGGCACAGCGCATTCAAGTCCGTCCTCGCCGGTATAGCCGGTACCGGCAACCCGGCACTTCACACCGGCGAACTCAAACTCGGCGACTCGGAATCGCCCGATCCCTGCGGCATCAGCGGAGATGGCATCCACGCACTGTCGCGCATGGGGTCCTTGAATCGCGATGACGGCGCGCTCAGACGTCACGTCGATCGCGGGCACGACATCATTGCTCAACGTGGCAACGACCCGATCGGTATTAGACGCGTTTGGCATCACATCAAACGTTGTGTCATCGATCCACCACACGATGAGGTCATCGAGGACGGAGGCGTCCTCATCGAGGAGATGTGTGTATTGAGCTCGACCGGGAGCGATCTTGTCGAGGTCGTTGGTAAGTGTCCGCTGGAGCAGTTCGCGGGCGCCGACTCCTTCGACACGAACCGTGCCGAGATGGCTGACGTCGAACGCGACCGCATCGCTGCGACAGCGGCGATGTTCCTCCAGCGTGCCCGATGGGTAAGAAAGCGGCATCTCCCAGCCCCCGAACGGCACCATTTTGGCCTCGAGGCGCCGATGCGCAGAATCGAGCGGAGAATGTTTCAGGTTCACGCGGCCACCCTAGGGTCAGCTGACGACGCCCACGGACCTACGCTGCTCTAAGGAGCAGGGTCGACGAGCCCAGACCATCAGAGGTCAGGCGGCTACGGCTTCTATAAGCGCGAAGCGCGAATTGAGAGCATCGAGGTCCGCCTTATAGAGAACGCGGATGTCCACTTCGGGATACTGCGAGCGCAACATTCGGAGTTTTGCATTCTTCTTGGTCACGTGTCGCTGTGACATCGTCGTTAACTCGACGTACGTGCCGTGGTCCGGCAGGTAGAAGTCCGGGGTCATCGCACACGTCGGGTTGTGGTCGCCGTCACAGCGGAGAACAAAGGTGGTCGGTTCATAGCACCAGCGCACTCCATAAAAATTCAACAGGTCAGCGAACTGACGCTCGGAGGGATGCGCGAAAGACTCGTGCGCCACGTCAGGCTTGGGCTACCAACGAGACCTCGGAGACCTCGGGGTACATTTCGCCGATGGCGGTGTCGACCTCTTCCTTTACCCCACCGAGCGGCAAGATGTTGAGGACTCCCTGACCCTTTCGCAATAGATCGATGAGCTCGTCGCCGCTCTGGACCAACACCGACCGCGATCCACTGATCACGAGGTTGAGCGATGTGATGTCCTCGTCGAGATGGTCGCGAATAAATGAGAACACCTCGCGGACGAGTTCGAGGCGGATGCCAGCATCGAGCAGGTTCTTTACGACCTTGAGCTCGAGCAGGTTGCGGTAGTTGTAGCGACGTCGTGAACCCGAACCGGTTGCGTCGGTCAGCGACGGGCGTATGAGGTCAGTGCGCGCCCAGTAGTCGAGCTGCCGGTAGGTGATGCCCACAATCTCTGCTGCACGCTTGCCACTGAAACCCTCATCGACAACGTCTGACATCATTCCATCGCTCCTATTCGCGCCATCGAACTCATGCGTAAAATAGATCACATGGTCGAAACTACGCCGGTGTATCCCAGAGACGATACGACGCGTCGCGCGATGAGTCAACGATCTCGCGCGTAGCGTGGTCGGGCAGTTTGGGGAGACCGTTGATCTCGTAGGCCTCTACCCGCCTGATCAGCTCTCAAAATCTTCCGGATTGACCTGATCGATGAAGGCACGAAACTCTTCGACGACCTCTTCATTGGGCTCGTCGTCGGGAAGCTCCTGTGCAGCCTCCGCAAGGACGGAGTCAGCCGCATAGACCGGACAGCCTGATCGCACCGCTAGTGCAACGGCGTCCGACGGTCGGGCCGACAGAACGAACTCTTCGTCGCCGCGTCGAAATGTCATCTCTGCGAAGAACGTCCGATCACGCAGGTCCGTCACAGAAACCTTGACCAATTCTGCACCAAGTATGTCGACGATGGCCGCTGTGAGGTCATGGGTCATCGGCCGAGGCGTCTCGACCTCGTCGAGTGCAAGAGCGATGGCAGTGGCCTCGGGCCCACCAATAAAGATCGGCAGTACACGGTGCGCTCCATTGACCTCTTTCAACAAAACGATCGGCGTGTTGCTCGGAAGCTCCACACGCACGCCGATTACGTTCATCTCGTTCATCCCTGCCGACACTACTGTGCGAGCGAGCCGTCGGCGAGCAAACCTAGATTCAAGACGTTCCTGAGCGTTACATCATTCAAGGTCGGGCCAATCGCTACTCGGCTTATCGAGCGCCCCCGAGCCAAGCGCATACACCGCAGGGAGATTGCGATAGCGACCACCGTGATCAAGTCCGTAGCCGACGAGATAGTCCTCCGTTATCTCAGCACCCAAGAAGTCGACGGCGACAGGAACGACACGGCGCTGCGGCCGGCTGAACAACGAGCACACCTTCACACCAGCGGCCCCTCTAGCACGAAGCTGGTCGATCAGATATCTCGTCGTCAGACCGGTGTCGATTAGGTCGCTCACCAGTACGACTTCAATTCCCGAAACGGGCTCGTCGAGATCCTTGAGCAGTCGCACGCGGCCGGCCCCGGGGGTATAGGACGACACGGCGAGGAAATCGACGTACACCTCACGATGCATCTTGCGTATCAGGTCGGCCAGAAACACGACCGACCCACGCAAGACGCCGACAAGAAGCACAGGTCCAGATCCGTCGGCGTCGATCTCGGCGCCAAGGCGCCCAACTATCTCGTCGAGCGCAGAGGTGGACAACAGCTCTGTGGCGACGCCGGGCGACTTCGATGCTGCCATTAGCGCTAGATCAGGTGCTGTGACAACGACTGGCGCAACATCGCTTCGCGCATCCCGTCGCCTAGCCGCGCCAGCTCGGACAACTTCATTGCTGCGATCGGGCGTCCTGCCGCCTGATTGCGCGCGATCGGCAGCAGCATCTGCTCGAACACGCCAGCCTCACGGTCGGCAGCGACCTTGTACATGCGTAAATGTCGGGCCTCGAGGCCATGTTGTGCGAACGCTGCCGCCAACCGGGCGACCTGCAATGCGTCCTCACCGTAGATCTTGTCTCGTCCCTGCGAACGCGCGGTAATTATCCCGAATTGGTCGAGATCCTCGACCTGATCAGTGCTGAGCCCCGCTGCCTCGCCCAGCTCTGTGAGGGTCATCGACAGCGCCGATCCCTGGCTCAGGAATCGTTGCGGATCCGCAGTTGATCGAGGCGTCAACGCCTTGGGTTGAGAGGACAGTTCATTGGTCGACTCTTCAGCTGGGCTCGGTTCATGCTCGCCGACTATCGAATCGAGGGCATCTATTCCGCTGCTCTCAGAGGTCTCACCAGATCGAGCGCCCTCCGGCGTGTCCAAACTGTGGACCAGCCCCGCGCCCGGTGTAGGCGAAGTGTCGCTCTGCGGCGCGCGTTGCGCCTCACCGGTGGCCGCCGAAACGGCCGCGGCGACTGGCGCTGTCGTCGATGCCGTTTCGAAACCCGGCAGGACCAGAATCGGTTCCGACCCTCTCGGTGGTGTCTCAACGATGTCGTGATCACCCGAGTCCAGGCGGTTCTTGATGACCTTCAGCGGTAGAAAGTTGTCCTTTTGTTGGGTCAAGATCCACCGCAGTCGGCTCAGATCTGCCTCGTAGAACTTGCGATAGCCCGACGACGTACGCTCCGGAGTGATCAGGCCCTGGGTCTCGAGAAACCGAATCTTGGAGATGGTGACATCGGGAAAGTCGTCCTGGAGAAGAGCAAGGATCTCGCCGATCGAACGGTGCCGTTCAGCATCCATCAGCCAGCCTGCTCCACGTAGCGCAACTTGAATTTCCCGACTTGGAGAATGTCCCCATCGCGCAACGTCGCTCTATCGACAGAGGTACCGTTGAGGTACGTTCCGTTGAGCGAACCGACATCTCGAACCTCAAATCCGCCCGCGATTCGTTGCAACTCCGCATGGCGCCGCGAGACCGTGACATCGTCAAGAAATATGGCGCTGTCGGGATGTCGACCGGCACTGAGCTTGTCGACGTCGAGGCTATACCGCGAACCACGTTTGATGCCTTCGTCCACCTCGAGATAGCAGTGCTTGTCTTGCGAGGCGACCAAGGGTTCGGGGTGAGCAACCACGTCGTACTGCGACGTCTTCTCTTCCGCATTTGGTGGCGCCAACAAGGTTCCACACGACGAGCAGTAGTTTGCCTCTCGCTCGTTTCCATGTCCGCACCGGGAACACTCTCGGACGCTCATGATCAGTCTTCCGTCAGGGCACGGTAGGCGTCGGCATCGAGTAGCGCGTCGATCGCGGCTGGATCACTCGGTTCAATTACGCAGATCCAGCCATCGCCGTATGGGTCGTCGTTGAGACTCTCCGGTGACTGGGTCAACGTATCGTTGACATGCATGATCGTGCCGCTTATCGGCGCATATAGGTCCGACACCGACTTCGTTGACTCGACCTCGCCGAAGCCGTCACCCGCACTTATCGCCGTTCCCGTCGAGGGCAGCTCAACGAACACTATGTCGCCGAGGGCGTCCTGTGCGTAATCGGTGATGCCCACCCGGATCTTGTCACCCTCGACACGAGCCCACTCGTGGTCTGTCGAGTAGCGGAGATCGTCTGGCACGTTCATCTGACAGAACCTACCGGACAATAGCGTGCTCGTCCCACGCTGCGGTCAACACTTGTCTTCCAACACTCGCCAGGCGCGCGAAAACACCGCTCCCTCTCACCGCGCCTAGCGCGCCACGCGACCTCGCTTCAGTGCGTCACGAGCGATCGGGATGTACTCAGCGGCGGACAGATAGCTAAATATCAACCCCGGGATGCCAAAGACCCAAGCCCCGATCATGAACAGGTCGGCGCCAAATGCGCTGGAGTTTCCAGCCAGGAACATCGGATAGGAAACCAGCAGACCGAACGTGCCGCACTTTCCCCACCAGGTGACATCGAAGCGCCGAGCGCCGAGAAGCGCCAACACGATCGCAGTCGCTCCAACAGCAACCTCGCGTACAAGCGTGGCGACACCGAACCACAAAGGAACCGAGCCGTCGATGATGATCGACACGACGCCGACCACGAGCACCAGGCGGTCAGCGGTCGGATCAAGCACCTTGCCAAGTTCGGAGATCTGGTCAAGTCGCCGCGCGAGATATCCGTCTACCCAGTCGGTCGCGCCGATCAAGCCCAGCAGCGCTGCGGCCTCCCAGCGGGCCTCAAGACCGAACAGAAGATATAGAAACACAGGGATGAGCAGAAGCCGTACGACGGTGACCGCGTTCGGCCATGTCAGGATGCGATCCTCTGTGATGCCCAATGTCGTATCGTCACGAGGGTCCAGCATGATCCCAGAGCATAGGATGCGTGACGATGGCATCGATCTTTACCCGTATCGCCCAGGGCGAAATCCCGTCACGCACGATCTGGCGCGACGGGCGCTGTTTCGCGATGCTCGACATCCGCCCGTTGAGCGACGGTCACGTGCTGGTCATTCCCTTCGAGGAGATAGATCAGTGGACAGACCTCGACGAGACCCTCGCCGCACACCTCTTCACGGTCGCACATCGCATCTCGCTAGCCCAGCGAAGCGCGTTCTCACCAGCTCGCGTCGCGCTAATAGTCGCCGGGTTCGAGGTGCCTCATACGCACCTGCACGTAATTCCCGCCGATTCGATGACCAATCTTGACTTCTCGACAGCCGACACAGAACCAGATCAGTCGCGTCTTAACTCGTTGGCCGATCAGCTCAAGTCGTCCCTGCGCGCACTTGGTCACGGCGAATTCGTCGTCGACGGCTGAGCATCGTCGGGCGACTCCTCAGAGCGCGTCAATCAGATGGGCTCCCTTGTTTCGGGCGTTGTTGACCTCGGTCGCTACAGGGTGCATGTTGATCAGATCATCAGGCGCTGGCACCAGCAATGCGCTCAGCGCATCGGTGTCATCGTTGCTCGCGTCGAGCCATTTAGCCCACTCGCTGGGAGGAAGAATCACCGGCATGCGGTGATGAATTTCTGCCATCTTCTCATTCGGGGAACCCGTGATGATCGTCGTCGATTGTAAAACTTCGCCGACGTACTCGCCGTCCTCGTTCTTCGCCTGCCAGGTCTCATACAAACCTGCGAACCCCATCATGTCGCCGTCTGCTCGGTATATGTAAAAGGGCTGTTTACGATCCTCGCCCTCAACCTTTGTCCACTCGTAGAAGCCGTCGACCGGGATGATGCACCGCTTTCGTCTAAATGCAGAGCGGTAGGCGTTCTTGGTAGCGATGGTCTCGGAGCGGGCGTTGATCATCTTGTTGCCGATGCTGGGATCCTTCGCCCAGTGGGGCACCAGTCCCCACCGGTACACATCGAGAGAACGGACCTCTTTGCGTTCGGCCACCGCATACACGCCAACGGTTGGAGCAACGTTGTAGTTGGGTTCGAGGTCGACGTCTGCAACGGCGTCTACACCGAAGTATTTGGCAATCTCATCGGCTGTCGAGCTCGACACATACCGGCCACACATCTCTTGCTCCTCGCTCATCGACAAAACCTGTCGTCCGGGCAGGAACGGTCATAACAATGTGCACGAACCCGAAGTCTCGCCCAGGTCGAAGTTGACCTCGGACCCCTCATCGCCGCCGAAGATCGGAACCTCGAGTTTCTGTCCCTGATCCACTTCGACCGATCCCCTCACACTGGCCAGGTCATAACCGTCGAGTGGTGTTCGGAGCTGCACCCGCACGCTCGACCACGTGCCAGAGCCGCCTTCGGCCAGATCGAAGCTGCCGGGACGAACGTCGAGGTCGTACATCACGACGCGTTCGCCAAGACACCACACGGTGAGCGGCCGCCCCAACACCTCGTCCTGGCAGGCCCCGTCGGCGCCTTCATGATAGGCGACGTCGATCGGCCGAAGATCGGCGGTCGTAGCGGTCAACAACACACAGAGATCCTCGTACCAGCCGTCGTCTGATCCCACCAGGACGACCTGTGGGCTGCCCGCGTATGTCATCACCGTGGCCCAGACCGAGTCGAGAGCGACGGGCAAGAGCCGGGGCGACGGATCGTTCACGACGCGTTCGATTTGCTCACCCTCGCCCTCCTGGACCACCAGCGCGAAGTCCAACGATGAGGTGAGCGCCTCGCTGGGCTCTGGCGGCGGTCCGTCTCTCACCGGTTCGTCACTTTGCACGGCGAGCTCTTCGAAGACGATCGTTCCCGCGACGGGTTCGTCCTCAGAGAGTGCGACGAAGGCAGCGACCACCCCGCCAACGATCACAACGAGAGTGAGCGCGCCCAGCGCAAGGTAGATACGGCGCTGATCGCGCGCCTCATCGAGGTCTTGCACCATCTGGGCTTCGTCGAGCTGTTCGTCGAGGGTCAGCGGCCCGAACGCCTCCGATGCCTTGCCACCGGCGAGAAGGTCTTCCCAGACGACGCGCATCTCCGCCGGCATCCGATCGAGAATCGGTGCAAAGCGATCCTGTTCATCCGGGCCGAACATCATCATCAGACCGTTCGACCGTGCGTACTCGGCGGTGTCGTCGTTCGGTTCTACCTCTCGCCCGTCGAGTATCCGGTCGAGGAATTCGCGGATGACTGCATCAGCTTGCTCTTCGGTCCAAGTCGCACCGCTGGGTAGAACAAATCCAGCGAAGCGTGCATCGGAGGGCCGACGGCGAGTGCGGAAGAAGCCGGTGCGTTGCGCGAAGGCCTCACGCGGTGCCGCGGCTGGGTCAGGACCGTAGTCCTCCAGTTCGGTTTCTTCGGGGTCTTGATCGGTGATCGCGCAAGGCTACGGGTCCAACACGCCTTCGTGGTGTCATGCGCCTCGTGTGTCCTGCCGGGTCCCCGCACCGCTACCATGTTGCGCTCACGGGCTGTGGCGCAGCTTGGTTAGCGCGTCGGTCTGGGGGACCGAAGGTCGGAGGTTCAAATCCTCTCAGCCCGACCAACATAACCGCAGGTCAGAGCGTTTTCCGACTCGGATCGAACTCGAGAACATCGGCTGTAGTCCGCGAAAAGTCCGCGAGATTCTCAGAAGCGGCCGCGGACATCACCTCATCGAGACCTTCGGTCAGCGCCTCGTCCAGGGACGGCAAGAGGTGCCCGTACCGGTCGAGTGACGTGGTCACCGACGAGTGCCCCAAACGCTCCATAATCGTCCGCGGATGCGCACCCTGAGCGATCAGCAACGCCGCGCAGGTATGACGCAGATCGTGGAACCGGAGCGGCGCCAGTCCCGCGGCTTCGACGGCTGGTTTGAAGTGCCTGGGGTACCAGTTCGATGGCCGCATCGGCTCCCCCGTCGGCGTAGCGAACACGAACGCTTCGGGATCGTCCGCTATCCCGCGGACGGCGAGATGTTCGGCGAGATCGTCGACGAGCAACCTTGGCAGAGCGACCGATCTACTCGCGTAGGTTTTAGTCGGTCCGAGCTGGACCTCGCCGTGCGCCTCGGACAGTGACTCGGTGACATTGACCGAACCGCGCATCAGGTCCAACCGCTTGACCTTGAGCGCTGCGACCTCCCCTGCCCGCAGACCTGTGTACGCAGCGAACCGCACGAGGGTGGAGTACTCAGGTCCGATCGTGTTGGCCAAGTGCTCGACCTCCTCGGGCGTCAGGAACCGCATCTCGTCGCGCGGCAGCTCATGAGCGACGACTACCAGAATCCCGTTGACCTCGAAGCGAAGCGCCGTCAACCCATCGACGCCGGCGACGCTCCGGGCGATGAACCCGGAGCCGACTACCCGAACCTGGTGACAGTTACGGAATAGCTCGCCACGTTCACACGTTGCGGCGCCGCGACGACAGGTTCCCTGAGCCGGGAAGCTGGCATAGCTTGTTGCTCGTCACCAGGCAGAACGAGTCCTAGCGGTTACGCCATGTCGCCGACGTGCCCTCGATCGAGGACGATGTTGGCAGCTGGGAAAGAGCCTTGCTCACGATTGAGTTTGACCTCATAACTTTGCGTTTACGCTCAGCGGTCTCCCTCTGCGTGTTTGCAACGATCGCGTGAGTTAGCACAGCGCTTATCGGTGGCTATGGCGTTTCGTTCAGTTCGAGGGTTGAAGGGTGGAAAAGTTCATCGACCGAAAGCTCTCGAGCTGTCAGCCCCTGCTCGTGCGTGTAACGCAGGAGTGTTGTCAGCG
>JADFOM010000401.1 GCA_022562835.1 Acidobacteriota bacterium
CGATGATCCAGCCTGGCCCCCGGGTGCGTCACGCTCGATCATCGCTACCTTTAGTCCCTCCGATGAGCCGTAAACGCCAGCCGCAAGTCCGGCTGGCCCAGCGCCCACCACCACGAGGTCGTACAGCGCAGACTCGGCCGTCGTGCGTAGTCCCAAGGCATCCGCGAGCTTCGGCATTTCCGCACCATGCAGAACCGTTCCATCAGCGAGCAGCACGAGCGGCAGAGCTGCGTCGGAGGCTTCGAACAACTCGGAGAGTCGCTGCGCTTCGGCGTCACGTTCGAGCTCTAGCCACTGGTAGTGGACGTGATTGCGAGCGAGGAACATGCGGGTGTCGTAGCTGCGTTCGGACCAGCGATTTCCCACTACGCGGACACCATCGAAATGCCGCCTGCCGGTGTGATCCCAGTCGTCGAGGAGATCATCGAGCACTGGATACAGGCGCTCTTCAGGCGGCGCCCACGGCTTTATCAGGTAGTGATCAAGGCCAATGTCGTTGATTGCCTTGATGGCGACGTCGGTGTCGGCGTAGGCGGTCAATAGCACTTGTTTGCTGTCGGGTGTGATTGGTCGCGCCAGCTCCAATAATTCGATGCCGGTCATCTCCGGCATCCGATGATCTGACACGATGAGAGCCACCTGAAGATCGCGGCGAGCGAGTTCCTCGATCGAGGCGAGCGCCTCTGCACCAGAGGTCGCCCGCACAATCCTGTATCGGTCGCCATAACGGCTGCGAAGATCGCGGGTGATTGCCTGGGAGACGGCGACGTCGTCGTCAACGGTCAAGATGATCGGTCGTGCCATGAACAGTCCTTACTCAATATCTCTATCGCTCGTCGAAGAGAACGATTATCGATCGGTGCGGTACAACTCGTCGTAATGGTGGTACTCGGGCTCACTATCGATCGCCTCGAGTAATCGTTCGGCCCATGCCTTGGTTTCAGGTCGCGCATTATTGCGCATCGCCTCGTCGGCGGCGGACACGTCAGGGTCGATGACACCAAAGTCGGCAACGATCATGTAGCGGCCGATCTTTTCGCGATCCGCAAGTAGACGTGTGCCCATGTAGCCCATGATGTCGCTCATCGCCTGCTCGAGATCCCATCGCTCGAGCATCGCGATGAGTTCTGCGGGATCCGAGCAATCCACGGTGATCGATTGACTGAAATTCCGGTTCACACACTTCCCCTTCGTCTTTCAGCGACGGTTCGTCGCTGGGTTTCTGACATTCCATCGAGGTCGAATAGTCCCGCCGAACCCGCCTCGATCGCGATTGATGACTTGGATGGGACCGAGAAACGTTCGCGTAGCTCTTCGACGTGTTTGTCGGCGAGGTCGTAATAATCCACTTCGAACAGGTCGATGGCGCTGTGGTCACACATCAGTTTCCCTCTGCGCAGCGCATCGGCGAGGCGTTGGTACATGCCGGGCGCCTGCATGTTGCGTTCGCGTACGTCGCGTTCGAAAAAACCGGTATCGGTTATGTAGCCCGTCTCGAACAGCCCGATCAGCGTTGCCAACCATGCGAATCCTTTGGGATCTGGGTTCGCTCGACCGATCATCGCGAACACTTCAATCTCGCCTTTGAGGTTTGTGCCGTAGTCGGCGAGAACGTGCACGAAGTCGTGCTGTGCCAGGTACTTGGGTGCGCCACCGGGCGCGCCGGGAAACCCGAAGCCTCGACCGTCGTACATATCCCAGACCGAATGACCGAGTGACTCAACGGGGAGGTGTTCGAAGGCCGCCCAGCGCTCGAAAAGCTCTGGATCCGGCTCAGCGGGCTCGAAATTGCTGGGGGTATCGGTAATTCGTGCGCTACCAGCCGGATCGTCCTCCGCTGCCGCGTTTCGGACATGGTCGACAAACCCGTTTCGTTGTAGGTCCATCCACGCGAGTCCGTATGCCCCCTGCGCATACCGTCGGGCGACGCGCACGAAGTCGTCGTTCACTCCGAGAGCCTCCGCATATTTTGCGACACGAAATGCTACTTCGGTTGGCAACGGCCGCAACACGAGCTCGCCTAGCACCATGTCGTGGACGATACGTTGGC
>JADFOM010000402.1 GCA_022562835.1 Acidobacteriota bacterium
GAGGTCCTAGACGCGATAGCTGAGACAACTCGCAGCGTGCTATTGAAGGCGGCCGCGACACCGGCCCGTATCGGCGTCGGCATGCCGGGACCGGTTGAACCAGCTACCGGCGTGGTCGCCAAGGCTCCAAACCTCAGCGGGTTCGACGGACCGATCGATGTGCGGACCGAGCTTGAGCAACGCCTGGGCGTCGACGTGGTCGTCGACAACGACGTGAACGTTGCCACCTATGGCGAACAGCAGCTCGGCGCCGCACAAGGCGTCGCGAACGTGCTTGGCCTTTTCGTCGGTACCGGCGTCGGAGGAGGCCTCGTGCTCGACGGTGAGCTTCGTCGCGGACCCCACGGTCTCGCTGGCGAGATCGGTCATCTCCTCGCCGGCCTGCCGACCGATGGACAGTTGCCAACGACCGTCGAGTCGCTGGCCGGTAGAGCAGCGCTGACAGATCGTGCGAGCAATGATCCGCGTTCGACCACGCTGTTCGATGGCGCTGTCGATGGCCGGGTCAGATCGAAGGCATGGGCCTCGGCCTACCGGGCGAAGGATCCAGTCGTCGTCGAACTCGTGGACGGCGCAGCCGATGTGCTCGCTCTGGCCATCATCGCCGTGTCGCTCGTCGTGGACATCGAGATGGTGGTGATCGGCGGCGGTTTAGCCGAACGACTCGGAGCTGGGTTGCGTTCTTGCATCGAGCAGAGAGTTGCCGATTGGAGCTTCGTGGAGCTTGATGTGTGCATCACGGCGAGCGGACTGGGTGACGAGTCTGGCGCATGTGGTGCGGCGTTGTTGCGCTGAGAGAGACCGATCGAACCGAGGGAGCCCGGTGATGGGGCTGCAACCGACATCCCCAAGACATCGAGGCGCGTCGTTGCCGCGCGTGGGAGGTTCCGACGATAATTCGACCAACTACCTCAATCGCGAGCTGTCATGGCTGGCGTTCAACGCGCGGGTGCTCGCTCTGGCCGAGGACCCGAGCCGCCCGCTACTCGAACGATGCAAGTTCGTCGCGATATTCAACTCGAATCTCGATGAGTTTTTCCAGGTACGTGTAGCGGGACTCACAGATCAACAAGCCGCTGGCATTATCACCACATCACCCGACGGTCGCACACCGGGGGCTCAGTTGGCAGCTGTTCGTGAGGTGGTCGAGGAACTCATTGTTGAGCACGAACGGATTGTTGCCGACCACATTGCGCCAGCGCTCGTGGAGGCTGGCATCGAGTTGTTGCGCTGGAGCGAAATCACCGCCGAAGATCTGGCTGCGATGGCCGAGTATTTCGAAGCCAGGGTCTTCCCGGTGCTGACACCGCTCGCGGTCGATCCAGGACACCCCTTCCCCTACATCTCTGATCTCTCACTCAACCTGGCGGTCGTGCTCGAAGAACCCGAGACCGGGCGACGGCTCTTCGCCAGAGTGAAAGTGCCGCCGACTCAACGGTTTGTCCACCTTGGTGACGGGCGCTACGTGTTGATGGACGATGTAATCGCGGCGAACCTCGAAGTGTTGTTCCCCGGTATGAAGATCGTTGAACACCATCTCTTCAGGGTGACACGCAACTCCGACCTCACCCTTGAGGAGGAGGAGGCCGACGACCTTCTCGAAGCGATCGAGCTAGAACTGCGGCGTCGCCGATTCGGTAGGGCTGTGAGGCTCGAGGTCACAGACACCGTGTCAGATGGGGTGTTGTCCCTGCTGATGCGCGAGCTGGATCTAACCGAGGACGAGGTCTACCGCTACCGGGCGCCGATCGACCTCACCTCACTCTGGGAGATCACAGGATTGGAGCGGACCGACCTTTTGCACGAACCATTTAGCCCGGTTACAGCGCCCGCGCTGCGCGATGAGGAAAGATCGCTCGACTTCTTCGCGGTCCTGCGCAGTGGCGACGTGTTCGTGCACCATCCTTACACGTCATTCGCGACCTCGGTCGTCGAGTTCCTTCGACAGGCGAGCAGCGACGCCGACGTGTTCGCGATCAAGATGACGTTGTACCGCACAGCAGGCGCGAGTCCTATCATCGACAGCCTGATCACGGCGGCCGAGGCCGG
>JADFOM010000070.1 GCA_022562835.1 Acidobacteriota bacterium
ACGACCGCACCGAGTACGAGTCGCGAGCGCAGAATTTCTATCTCAGCATTGACCGATGTGTCGCCCTCGAACAATGCATTGATATCGAAATCACCGAAGCCCGATTGCTTTTCCTCCACCTGTATCAGGCCGTCGGCTTTGTAAATGGGGGTCGCCACAAACCCATACAGGGCACCGAGTGCGAACACCACGAGCATAATGCCGAGAATCAGCCATCGACTCCCGATCAGTACACCAAGTAAATCACCGAGATCGATTTCATCGTCGTCGATGTCGGTGGCAGGGCCATAGGAACGACCATTGTTGACGATCGCGGCCACTAGGGTCTTGCGATGCTGTCAGCAATGCCGATAACCGATATCGTCGGCAGCAACTGGCTGATCACGCGATTCCATTTTGAGACGCCCGCCGTATCCACAAACACGACATCCTGGGCCTGCATTTCGAACCGCTCTGCGAGCAGCATGCCCGTTGCAAATTTGGCATCGAGATGAAATATCTGTGGGTTGTCCTTGTTGCTGCCACGCACGACATAGATAGCACTTGGATTCGCTGTGAACTGGTTGACGCCACCAGCCTCACCGTAGAGGTGCTGGCATTTTGCTCATGATCCGCGTGAAGTATGAAAAGGAGGTTGATAACCCTGACCGCAAGCGGGTTAACCTCGTACTCCTCGGCTGGCACGGAAAACATCATGTCCAGGAAACGGCCACAGTAACCCAGGGAATTTTTCGGGTAAGCCGTGGGCCAGCCCATGTGGTGCCGGTAGCAGGCCGCCGCGATGGTGGGCATCTTTGCGATCATACGCTGGGCTGCCAGCATACGGTGCTCCGGATTATCCATGTCCATCCGGTAATGATAAAAAGCGGCCAGCGAACCCACTACACCCGCCATCATGGCCATCGGGTGGGCATCATAATGAAAACCGGATATAAAATGATTCAGTTGCTCATGAACCATCGTGTGATAGGTGATTCGGGCGCGAGCCCGCACTCCCTCGGCGACTGCTACCTCTTCGTCCATCCACAACACCGCGGCTGCGCCATCGCTGATTTGTGATGCCGTGCCGGCCGTGTGCAGGTATCCCTCGATCACGGGCTTGAGACCGGCCAAGGACTCGGCGGTCGTTTCGCGTAGTCCCTGATCGCGGGTGATCGCCTCGGTTTCGCCGGTCGGTTCGCCCTCTTTGGTCATCGCCGGCGCTTCGACCGCGAGAACCTCGCGCTCGAATCGCCCCTCTGCCCACGCGACCGCTGCCTTTTGCTGTGACGCTGCACCAAATGCGTCGAGGTCCTCTCGAGTGATCCCTCGGAGCTTCGCGACGCGATCGGCCGCTCCGAACTGTCCGTTGTCGGCCTCGTCCCACGGCCATGTGTCGTCCTTGTAGTAACCCCCGCCGCCCCTAGCGGCGGTTCCGAGCGGAACCTGTGACATCTGCTCGACACCGCACGCGATACCGGTCGATGCCCCACCGGTTGCAATCAGGCCGGTCATGAAGTTGTTGGCCTGTTGGCCCGAACCGCACTGACAGTCGATTGTCGTTGCTGCTGCCGAATAATTGTCGCCCACTGTCAGCCAGGCGTTACGCGTGACGTTCGACGCCTGCTGGCCTCCCTGGGTGACACATCCACCAATGATCTGATCGACCATCGAGGGATCGACGTCGGCTCGTTCGAGCACGCCACGCTGTGCGACGGCAAGGAGCTTTGGTGCGATCACACCGGACAACCATCCGCCTCGACGGCCGATCGGCGTTCGTGCGGCTTCAACGATCACAGGGTTGGGCAAGTGTCCTCCTCGGAATCATCAACACTGGCTCACAACGCACCGGCCGTGCCACCACGGGCGACGGAGAATAGGAAACGTGAAGCCATCGCGGACTACGGTCCAGATCGATCGAGCAGAGAGGTTCCGACGATGACACACCCAGGCGAGTTCACCGAAACCTACGAGGTCGTTTCGAATTGGGGACGTTGGGGCGCCGACGACCGAATTGGAACACTGAATCTGATCGACCCAGCTTGTGTATTGCGCGGGCGCGACGAAATCGTCGATGGCACCCGGTTCACGCTTGCAATAGATCTCGAGTCCGAGGGACCCCAGGCTGGTGCGGTGCCTGGCCGAGACAACGCTGCTCACGAGATGATCGCCATAAACGAGGAGTCTGCGCTCGGTGGGCCGTTTCGTACGAGTGACGACAAGGTCACGTTCGGGCTCCAGTCGGCCACACATTGGGACGGATTGGCACACGTGAGCTTTGAAGGTCAGCTCTACAACGGCATCGGTGCCGTAACGATCGACACCGCTGGCTCCTCAGAGCTTGGCATCGACCGCGTCGGCAACATCGTCAGCCGCGCGATCATCGCTGATGTCGCTCGTGCTCGAGGGGTCGAAATCTTCGAGGGGCTGATCACCGGAGACGACCTCGACGCCGCCCTCGCACTCGGCGGCGTCGTACCACATCCTGGCGACATCTTGTTGATTCGCACCGGCCATATCCGCTACTGGACTCGCGACCGCGACGCGGCAACCTACTGCTTCGGACCCAATATGGACGGTTCATCGCCGGGCCCCGGACTCGACGCGGTTCGCTGGTTTCATCGACACGACATCGCCGCTGTGGCCAGCGACACCATGATCTTCGAGGTATTCCCCTCAGAGTCGACCAACGTCGACCTCGGAGTGCACATCGCCACGATCGTTTCGATGGGACTCACCCAGGGTCAGAACTGGGACCTCGAGGCGCTGGCCGACGCATGCGCGGCCGATGGCCGTTACACATGCATGCTCATTGCGAACCCCGAACCGTTCAAGAACGCGTGTGGCGCACCGGTCAACCCCGTCGCGGTCAGATAAAGGGCCGCTCGACCCTCGCTGCGATCGTCATCGAAAATACCGCACCATCGCGACACGACAGCAATAGCCGGCCGCGTCGATCAGATCGCCTTCTCGCGCCCCTCCCAATACGGGTCCCGCAACTTGCGCTTGTACAACTTCCCGTTCGGGTCGCGCGGCATTTCGGTCGTGTATTCGATGGTGCGTGGCCATTTTTGCTTGGCCATCCGACCCCGCACGAACTCCATGATCGACTCAGTCGTTTCGGAGACTGGCTCCCAGCCGTCTCGTAGTTCGATGACCGCCTTGATCTCCTCACCGAGGTCCTCGTTCGGCACTCCGAACACCGCCACGTCACGAACTGCATCATGTTCGTACAACGCACCCTCGATCTCTGCTGGGTAGATATTCACCCCACCGGCAATGATCATGTCGTTCGCGCGGTCGTTCAGATACAGGAATCCATCGGTATCGAAGTACCCAATGTCGCCGACGGTGAAGTAGTCGCGAAGCCGGCTCTTCGCAGTCTTGGCCTCATCCTTGTGATACTCAAATGTGCCACCACCCATTTTCATATAGATCGTGCCGCTCTCGCCGGTCGGCAGTTCTTCGCCGTTTTCGTCGACAACGATCACCTCAGAACCCGGCCACGGCTTGCCAACGGTGCCGGGGTGCGCCATCCAGTCCTGAGCCGACACATAGGTCCCGCCACCCTCTGTCGCGGCGTAGTACTCCCAGATGCTGTCGCCCCACCATTCGATCATCTTGCGTTTTGTTTCGAGTGGGCACGGCGCTGCAGCGTGGATCATTCGACGCAACGACGAGACGTCGTACTTAGTGCGCACATCCTCGGGAAGTTGCAACAATCGGTTGAACATGGTCGGCACCATGTGCGAGTGAGTGACTCCGTACCGCTCGATGCGTTCGAGCGCACCCTCCGGAGTCCAGCGATCCATCAACACGACGGTGTGCCCGATCTGAAGCGAGGTCGTCGTCCAGTTGTTTACCGCCGTGTGATAGAGCGGCGCCTGCGTAATGTGCACGTTGTCGTCGTGCGGAGCGATACCGAACAGTAGAAAAAGTCCGCCACTCGACGCGCCGACGACATCGGGATGTTGATCTGACAAACCGCGACGCACGCCTTTGGGCCTACCGGTCGTTCCCGAGGTATAGAACATGTAGGACCCCGTCGAGAGATTGTCCGGACGGGTCGATGGCTGACCCTCGATCAGCTCGCCCCAAGGTCTATAACCGGCGACGTCACCGATCGAGAAGCGATGCGAGTCGGGAACCTCGGTCTCATCGAGGACGCGCTTTACCTCGTCACCGAACTGCTGATCGACGACCAGCACTTTGGTCTCGCTGTCATTGACTATGTAGGCGATTTCGGGTCCCACGAGATGCCAGTTCACCGTTGTTACGTAGAGGCCCGACTGGAACGCTGCCAAACACACGGCAATCTGTTCGATGCAGTTCGGCAGCACGGTGGTGACCTGGTCGCCACGCTGCAACCCGAGGGCGCGCAATCCATGCACGATCCGGTTGGTCAAGCCAGCAAGCTGACTGTAACTGATCGGTGTGTCGTCAGGATCGACGACGGCGAGATGATCCGGGTCGACTTCAGCAATGTTCCAAAATCCCAGTTCGTCCGTTGCAGCCATGTCCCCTCCGGACCTATCGGTGTTTCACGCGCCAGCATCGTGTCACGATCGCTGCGAACCATAGCCAAGTGCGCTCGCGAGGACCGAGTTCTTGGCCGAAGAGCGCGTTCGGGTGGTCTACAAGGAGCGACGCTCGTCGAGAGATGATAGAAAACGGACGGGTTGGACCACATGGATGGGTCCACCGGGACGACAAGGGGCTCAGCGCATGGCGAGCAAACACAGCATCGATTCGCAACTCGGGTCCGTGAACATCTTCTCGGAGTGCTCGAAGAAGGAGCTGAAGGCAATCTCACGGCTCGTTACTCCGGTGCATGTTGAAGCGGGCCGCGTCCTAACGACCGAGGGTGAGGTCGGACGCGAGTTCATGGTGATTCTCGAGGGATCAGCGCGGGTCGAACGCGGTGGCGCCCCGGTTGCCACACTCGGTCCCGGCGACTTCTTCGGAGAGCTCGCGGTGCTCGCCGGTGTCCCACGCACCGCAACGGTCACGGCCGAAACCGACATGTACCTCGAGGCGTTGAACCGTCGTGAGTTCTCGACGATGCTCGACGAGAACCCAAAGCTCGCCAAGAAGGTCCTCATCGGTGCGGTTAAGCGGCTGTATGACCTAGACCAGAAGTCATTGCACTAGCCGTTCGTTCGATACGGCCGACGCATCGAACGATTCGGTAGGCTGACGTCCCGGCCGCCAGGTGAGGTTCACGTGAGTTCGACAGGTTCGTTCGTCGCCCTAGTCGGCTTTGCCGTCGGCGCCATGACCGTGTGGATTCTTCTCGATTGGCTTCAGCGAGTCAACGAACGTCCATTCAGACCCCGCGGCTACGCCATCGAGTCCAAGAGGGCACACAGAGGGGCCTCAGAGCAGGTCCAAGCCGATGCCGGGGCTACGAAGGTTCGTTCGATACCTGAACGATCCAGCAGCGGTCCGACCCTGAGCCGCGGCAACGAAGGACCCAACGAGGTTCCCGCGGGCGAAGAACTCGATTTCGACTACATCGACACACTTCGCACTCCGGCTCACGTCGACCGACCATCCGTTGCGCACGACTCAACAGAGCGTGACGAGTTGGTGGGCGCGCCGGACCATCGAGACGAAGAGTCCGCGGCCTCTAGACAGCCTCAGACCGAGTCGTAAGTCGAGGCTAGCCAGACATCGGGCAGCACTATCGGCGTCAACGCGACGGCCGCGTCGATGACAAACCTAACCAGAGTCTCGGTGGGCAAAGCATCGCCGAATTCCAACACCAAGCCCCATTTTGCATGATCCTGTCGCCTCTGTAGGCCGTCGGGACGCTCAACGCCGGCCTCACCCAGCACTTGGAGTGCCTTCGGACCGCCCCTGTGTTCGAGCCCGACCGAATGCACGTGCCCACGTCGCCCGGAGCCGTCCGATGCAACGATCGTCGCCATTGGAACCACCGGACCTCGACCGCTGAACAGCTTCGACAACGGGCTGATGGCTACTGCGCGATCGACGTCTTCCTCGACGTCGGGTCTCAAGTTCATCCATCCGGCTGCACTTCGATCGAGAAGCTGTCGAGCCAGTACGCCGACCTCACTCAGGTCGTCGCTCGAGAACCGCAACACCGTCGAGGGTTCAGCTGCCATTGGTCGTCTCGTCCATTCGTCGCCCTCCAAGAATCGTACGCTCCGGTGGCGTGTACCCCTCTCGCATGTCGATGGTGTCCAACAACGCCCCTGTCGCCGCAAAGAGGGCCTCGCGGACATGATCGACCGTCGGGCGGCCAAGATATCGAGGTCTATGATCCCGAACTATGGACATCACCGAAATTGCCGATCGCCTCGAGATAGCTGAACTGCTGGCCCGCTATGCAACCGCGGTCGATCGCACCGACTGGGTGCTCTACCGCTCACTGTTCACCGAAGACGCAAGGATCGATTACACCTCGGCGGGGGGCGAGGCCGGCAACCTCGACGAGATCGTCGACTTCCTCGACCGGTCGATGTCGATGTTCAGTGACACGCAACACTTCATCAGCAACCTGATCATCGACATCGACGGTGATACAGCACGCGCAACGGCCGCCGTGTTCAACCCGATGCGGTTCAGCGACGACAACGGGTTCAGTTGTGGTGGCTATTACCACCACGACCTGGTGAGAACACCCGAGGGATGGCGCAGCACTGGTCTGGTGGAGGAAGCCACCTGGTTCGACGGCATACCCAAACCGCACCCGTGACCCAAGATCGGTGAAACTTCAGCTGAAGGGATTTGAGGGATTTGCACCCGATCGAATGTCGGCAATACGCCGAGCGGCGCGATCGATTGTGATGGCGTGAGTGAGGACCCAGAACCGGTCCGACGTGATCGCATCTACGACCGCGTCCGCGACGTCCTCTGGTGCGATCCCCTCAGATTCGATGACCTCGCGCAAAGGCGCCATCGAGGCCGCATGACCCTTGGCGAACTCGACGCGACTTGGACTATTGCGTTCTGAGTGAAAGATCTGGGTACGCACCAGTTCGGGACATACACACGACACACCGACGCCGGTTCCCGAAAGCTCGTGATACAGCGCCTCGGTTAGCCCGACCACAGCGTGTTTGGTGGCGCAGTACATTCCCAACATCGGATGTGAAGTGAGCCCCGCCTCCGAAGCGGTGTTGACGATGTGCCCCGCGCCTTGCTCGACCAGCATCGGAGCGAATGTCCTGATGCCGTTGGCCACTCCTAAGACGTTGACGTCGATGATCCAACGCCACTCGGACGCGGTCGCTTCTAGCAGCGAACCACCCGGCGCAACACCAGCGTTGTTGCACACCACCTGAACCAGACCAAAAGCGGACGCAGCTTCGGCCGCAAGCGATTCGATCGAGCTAGCGACCGTAACATCGCAACCCACTGCAAGCACCCTGGCACCGCTCTCGGTTAGACGCGCGGCCTCACGCGCCAGCGCTGTCTCCTCAATATCGGCCATCACCACCGACATCTCAGCGGCTACGAAGGCCTCGGTGAGCGCTAGACCGATACCACCAGCGGCACCGGTGACCACGGCGGTCTTTTGTTCCAGGTTCTTCACAACGGCACTACTCTTCCACGCTTCACGTGGGCAACCATCACTTTGTGCGCGCTTTTAGATCGAATATGTCGACACTCAGCGCAAATCCTGCAAATCCATGGCGCGGACTCACTCCGACGGGTTTCATGGTCCGCGGGTGACGAGGCTCAGTCCAGAAGGTCCGGCTGTTCCTCAACGATCGAGTCATATAGCGGCTGGAAGCTAACCCAACATGAAATTGGGCTACCGACCATTGCTTGGGTTGTCCGAGCGACATCAGCGTCGATCTGGATCGGAGTACCGACCGCCTCGGCACCGAGCTGAGCCTGACAAGACCTCTCCATGGTGATGTAGGACCAGACCGCCTCGTCGACCGACCGCCCAACGGTCAACAATCCATGGTTGCGAAGGATCGCAGCCTTACAGTCGCCCAGCTGCTTCGCAATGCGATCGCCCTCAGAGGTGTCGAGCACAACACCGGTGAAATCGTCGAAGACCACGTGGTCCTCGAAGAAAGCACATGCGTCCTGGGTGATCGGGTCGAGCGAGCGACCCAGCGTCGAGAAGGTCTTGCCATACAGCGAGTGCGAGTGCGCAGCCGCGATCACATGTGGATGCGCAGCGTGGATGCGTGAATGGATCGCGAACGCCGCACCGTTGAGCATTGCGTCGCCCTCGACAATGTTGCCCGAATGATCGACGAGAATCAGGTCGGAGACCTTGATCTGCTTGAAGTTCTTCATGAACGGATTCACCCAGAAGTGGTCCGTCAGTTCAGGATCTCGCGCCGTGATGTGGCCTGCAACGCCCTCGTCGAACCCGAACTTTCCAAAGAGGCGAAACGACGCCGCTAGCCGTTGTTTGCGGTGGAGTCGTTCCTCCTCGACCGTCGAGAAGGCTGGAAGGTAAGAGGTATCCACGTCGATCGTTGTCATTGCCGTCTCCTCTGATGTGAGTGGCGGCTTACACCGGGCCACCAAAACGAACATACCCTCTCGCCAGCTTGGGATCGACTCCCAGGTCGCCGATGATGCCGCTACGCTCGCGCACATCGACGCGACCCACGCCACCGCCGATGTGCGGCCCATGCTGGTCGAGGTCTCGGGCAGAGACCGACCGGGCATAACAACGGGTGTTCTCGCCATCCTCCATCGCGGAGCAGCGACCGTCGAGGACATTGAACAGGTCGTCATCAGAGGTCGACTCACGCTGGGATTCCTGGTTGGTGTCCCGCCTGGCGCGAATCTGCTTAGCGACCTTCTCGTGTTCGGATGGGAGCACGACCTCAACATCGAGTTCGAACCGGCGCCATCCCTGCCAAGCCCGCACCGCGACGCTCAAGTCGTCACCGTCCTGGGCCCCGAATTATCACCAGGACAGCTCGAACGGATTACCGGCGCGATTGCCGATGCCGGAGGCAACATTCAACGCATCGAGCGGCTGTCGCGCTATCCGGTGTGGTCCTACGAGTTCCGAGTAACCGGCGTCGATGGCCCCGAATTGCGCAAATACCTCGTCAGCTCGGCAAGCGACGTCGATGTGGCGGTCCAGGCCGAGGGCCTCTACCGAAGGGTCAATCGTCTCATCGTCTTCGACGTCGACTCAACGTTGATTCGCAATGAGGTGATCGATCTGCTCGCAGCAGAAGCCGGCACACTCGAAGAGGTCTCGGCCATCACCGACGACGCTATGGCCGGCCGCATCGACTTCGAGAAATCGCTGCGCGCTCGGGTGGCGTTGCTCGAAGGTCTCGACGAGGCTGCCATCGAGCGCGCCTGGCAAAACGTGGAGCTAACCCCAGGTGCACGCACTGTGATCCGCACACTACGCCGACTCGGCATGACGATTGTGTTGGTCAGCGGAGGGTTTACGGCGTTCACTGACCGACTCGTCGAAGAGCTCGGCGTCGACGCTGCTCACGCCAACAAACTAGAGGTTCGCGACGGCAAATTGACCGGTGCACTCACGGGGCGGATCATCGACCGAGCAGCCAAGGCACAACTTTTGCGCGAGATTGCAGAACACCGCGAGGTGCCACTCGACCAGACAATTGCAGTGGGAGACGGCGCGAACGATCTCGACATGCTCGATGCCGCTGGTCTCGGAGTCGCATTCTGTGCGCGCCCGCTAGTAGCAGACGTCGCCGACACGACGCTCTCGCTGCCCTATCTAGATGCGTTGTTATTTCTCCTCGGCATTCGTCGCGAGCACATCGAGGAGGCCGACGAGCTCGACCCCAGCTTCGAGTCGTGAAGGCTCTTTGCCTCGCGTCGAGCTCGCCTCGTCGACGCGAACTCCTCAGTCGACTAGCCATCGACTTCGACGTGGTCGATCCAAACGTCGACGAATCGAAACAGGTCGACGAGGATTCGCCCAGCTACGTCAAACGTTGTGCCTCGGCGAAGGCGAACGCTGTGCAGTCCCACGCCGTGACGCTGGGCGCCGACACCATCGTCGTGCATGAGGGTTCCATACTGATGAAGCCCGCCGACGCCGAACTTGCGGCGGCGATGTTGCGTCGCCTATCGGGGTCTACGCATCAGGTGCTTACCGCAGTGTCGGTATGTTCCGAGCTCGGCCAGATCGACGACCTGTGTGAATCGACCGTGACGTTCTCGAAGCTGACGGCGGCCACGATCGACTGGTACATCGGTCTCGGCGAGTGGACCGACAAGGCTG